>SPCO01000113.1 GCA_004525275.1 Thermomicrobiales bacterium
ATCCACCGCGGCCGTCTGATCCACCGCGGCCGTCTCATCCGCCTTGGGCTCAGATGGGGACAGGAAGAAGTTGGCCAGGAAGCCTGACAGGACACCGAACAGTCCCACTCCAGCCGCGAGTACCAGGAATGCCGACACCCGACCCCCGAGGGTGACCGGGAACTTGTCGCCGTAGCCGACGGTCGTGATGCTGACGAAGGCCCACCAGATCGCATCACCGCCCGTCGTGATGTTTGCATCGGGCGCACTCGCCTCGAATGAGACGACGAGCATGCTCCCGAACTCGATGACGACGAGGACCATGAAGATCACGACGAGCAGCGCGTTATCGGCCCGATGTTTGAGGAACGATCGAACGACGTTGCTCAGGCCGTATTCGCTCATGAGGCGCGTGACCCGCACGAGACGGAAGATGCGGAACAGCTTGAAGAACGAAGGCAGACTGCCCAGGAGATCCAGCCATCCCCGCTGATCGATGAAGTACGTCCTGCGTGGATGCGAGCGCAACAGGCGGGACGAGAAGTCGACGAGGAAGATGAACGTGATCGGGATGTCTAACAGCTGCGCGATCGTCTTGATGTTTGCGTTGAACGGCAGCACGCTGATCGCGAGGTTGATCAGTGAGATGATCGCCAACAACCCGATGAAGATCTCGTACCCGGGGGCTTGGAGTTCCGCTGGTCGCTGGCGCTCTTCGTCGCTGGCGGCTTGGGTTGTCATCTGGGCACACTCCGACTGCTGGGCGAATCGGAGCGAGCCTAGCGCATGCGTGAGCGCGCGAGGTCACGGGAACCGCGTGTCACCCGCTGCCGTCCGGGCGCCATGAAGCACCGCATCACGTTGATGGTCGCGACGGGCGCGCTTTCGATCGCCCTCGTCGGCTGCAACGTGGGTCCGACAGGATCCGTGCGGCCCGATGAGTCGACGATCCGCGGCAGCGCAGTGGCAGGGCCCGTGTGTCCGGTGGAGACGATCCCGCCGGACCCGGACTGCGCCGCTCGACCCGTGGCTGGTGCCGTGCTGATCGTCCGTGATGCAGGGGGTCAGGAGATCGCCCGAGCCACCACTGATGCCGGTGGTGCGTTCTCCGTGAGCATCCACGCTGGGGAGTACGTCCTCGAGCCGCTCTCGGTCGACGGACTCCTCGGGACACCGTCAGCCCAGGCAGTCGCCATCGGGCCGGGTGAGACCATCGAGATCGATTTCGACTATGACACCGGGATCCGCGGGCCAGCCGTCGCCCCATGAACCCAACCTGAATCAGAAGACCCGGCTCCCTCAGTGGAGCCGGGTCTTCGCTAGTACCTGGGCAGATCGCCGGTCTCGCCGGCGGCTAGTCCTCGATCAGCGGCGAGGGCGGGCCGGTGTCAGGGCGACGGCTCCAAGGCCGATCGCACCGAAGACAAGGAACAGGATCGGGAGAAGATCGGTCGACCCATTGGTCGTTCCGCCGGCCACGTCCGTCGGAGGAGCGGTCGGGTCGCCTGGGACATCAGTCTCGGCTTCGACTCCCCCGGTGGGGGTTGTCGTGGGCTCTTCGGTCGGCTCTTCGGTCGGCGGGGTCGACGGCTCTTCGGTCGGCTCTTCGGTCGGCGGGGTCGACGGCTCTTCGGTCGGCTCTTCGGTCGGCGGGGTCGACGGCTCTTCCGTGGGCTCTTCGGTCGGCGGGTCGGTCTTCTGCTCGTCCACTTCGACACAGAAGACGGTGTGGCTCACGACCGGCACGTTCAGCCCGCCGTTCTCCGGCGAGACCAGATCGGTGTCCGACGTGACCGACGGTGAGTAGGCGTACTCGTTGTAAGCCTCGCCACCCTTGACGAAGGCGACGGCGACCGTCCCACCTGTCGCAGAGAAGTCGATCGAGTTGTCGGCGTGGTAGGTGACGTTGACGGTGACTCCACCGAGCGTGCCGGACAGAGCGCCGCCGGCGATCTCAAGCGCCTCGCTGCCATCCGGGCAATCTGCAGCGTAGGTTCCGCTGGCGGTGATGTTCCCCTCGTGGAAAGTCGGAATGACGGATGCCGCGGACGTGGCGCCAACGGCACCGATCGTGAGCGCGACAGCACCGGCGATGGCGCTGAACCTCCGGAGTTTCATCGTAAATCTCTCCCCGATCTCTTCTGGCACAGGCTGTTTGGATGATCGACCTGCGGGACCCCGTACCTCTGCCCGCATGTCATGAGTGCGATCCCTGAATGATGGCGGTCGGTCCCACCCTTTGTCCAGTACGAATGGGGTATCCACCTGCGCACCGGACTGCCCGCCACTCCACCAGTCCCGCCAGCTTGTACGACGAAGTCGGTGCGCACATGCAACGAGAGGCAGGACTGACCCAGGACTAATGGCATGGCCCCGGCTCCACGCTGACCAGCAGGTACCATTTGTCTCGTGTCTGATGACCCACTGCCTCGCGTGTTCGCAGCCGAGCCGATCCGCACCCAGGTCCGGGCAGCCGTAGCCCGCGCCTGGCGAGACGCGATCGAGAGCGGCGCGCTCCCGCCCATTCCGGGCGACACGCCAGTTCCCGAGGTCGATGTCGAGCGCCCATCCGACCCAGCCCATGGCGACTTCGCGAGCAACCTGGCGATGCGTCTGGCGCGGCCGTACCGGATGGCTCCAGCGGTCATCGCCGAGGCCCTGGCCACTCAGCTTGAGCGGGCGGCGGCTGAACCGACGACTTCGACACCCGTCGCCACTGCCGAGGTCGCGGCCCCGGGATTCCTGAACATGCGCCTGGGCGATGCCGCGCTGGAGACGACGGTCGCCGCGGTCCTCGACGATCCAGCGGGGTGGGGTCGGGTCGAGGCGCGCGGCGCCCGCACAGTCAACGTGGAATTCGTGTCTGCGAACCCGACCGGGCCGCTGCATGTTGGCAACGCCCGCGGCGCATTCATCGGTGACCTGCTCAGCCGTGTGCTCGAGGCGGGCGGCCAGCGGGTCACCCGGGAGTACTACTTCAACGACTCGGGCGGTCAGATCCGGAACCTCGGCGCGACCGTCGCCGCTCTCCGGCGAGGTGATCCCATCCCGGAGGATGGATACAAGGGGACCTACGTCGACGAGTTGGCCGATTCGCTACCGGACGACGTCTGGTCGACTGCGACGGCGCCCGGAGCCGACACGGATGGCCTGATCGGCAAATGGGCGGCCGGCCGAGTCCGCCTCGGCATCGAGGCGAGCCTGGAGGGCCTGGGCGTCCATTTCGATGTCTGGACGAGCGAGGCACGACTCCATGACGAGGGCTGGGTGACGCGGGCGGTCGAGCGCCTGCGCGAACACGGCCACGTGTACGACCAGGATGGCGCCGTCTGGTTCCGTTCGACTGCCTTCGGTGACGACAAGGACCGGGTCATCCTCCGCTCGAACGGTGAGCCGACCTACTTCGCCGCCGACATCGGTTATGTGACCGAGAAGTTCAGCCGCGGCTTCGACCATCTCATCTACATCTGGGGGGTCGACCACCACGGGACGGTCGCCCGCCTGCGCAACGCTGCGGGCGCGATGGGCTACGACCGCGAGGCCGTCCAGATCCTCCTGTATGCCTGGGTCCATGTCATCCGTGACGGCGGTCAGGTTTCGATGTCCAAGCGGCGTGGAGACTTCGTCACCCTCGACGAGTTCCTGGGCGAGGTCGGGCCCGATGCTGCGCGCTGGTTCTTCGCGTCACGCGCCGTGACGACCGAGATCGACTTCGATATCGAGATCTTCAAGAAACAGACCAACGAGAACCCGGTCTACTACGTGCAGTACGCGCATGCCCGGATCGCATCGATCCTGCGCAAGGCGGCCGAGGCCGGCCTCGCGCCCGCGGGCGACGTCACCGGGGCCTTGCTCGGCGCCCCCGAGGCTGCATTGGCCAGGGCCATTGTCCGATTCCCCGAGGTCGTCGAGGACGCGGTCGCCTCCGAGGAAACACTCGGATTGACCGCCTATGCGACCGACCTGGCCACGACTTTCCATGGGTTCTACCGAGACGCGCGCGTGGTCGATCAGGACGCTCCGGCTCGATCCGCGTCCCGGCTCGCGCTGGCGAGCGCCGCCCGGATCACCCTGGCCAACACCCTGGCCCTGCTCGGGATCTCCGCACCGGACTCGATGTAGGAACCGGGAGCCGGCGCTGGGCCGGGCCATACGAACTCGCTAGCCGCGCCCCGAGCGTTGCACCCAGGTCCTGGGCCGCGCGCCGACGGGGTCGGCGCCGCCGTTTCGGCGCCGGCGTTTCGGCGCCAGGCGCTCGTAGCGGCCGTTCAGCGTCCGTGCACCCCTTCCTCGATCGCCGAAACGGCGCCAGGCGCCCAGAATGGACTCGATTCACCATCGTTCGTTGTCGAGTGGTCCGCCACTGACCCCTCGAAACAGTGTCGATAGTCCGTTCAGTCGCCTGGCGCCGAATCGGCCCCGATCGTCCTAGCCGTAGCCACCACGGCGACCCCCGGGCGGCTCGGCCGGACGGCTCGGCCGGGCCGTTCGAACCCGCTAGCCCGCCAAACCCAGGGCATCGGCCACGTGTCCGGCCGTCGGGGCGTCGCTGGCGATCAGCACCCAGCGGGTCGTGCCGCCAGCACCGGGGAGGACCTGGCCCAAACCGCCAGCCTGACCCATCGCGGTCGTCGCGGCCGCATCGAACTCCGCCGCGTCCGCCTCGGTGTCCCAGACGGTCTTCATGACGACCGCCCAGGTGTCATTCGGTCCGTTGATCACGGCTAGCCGGTCGCCACCCCAGCCGGCGGCCGCATCGGTGGCGGTCGCCGCGGCCACGCCGACCTCGCGCAGCCAGATGCCAGTCTGGAACTCGCCGAACGTGTCCTGGAGCGGCACACTCCAACCCTCCCCGAGCGTGGCGGCGAGGTCCGCGGGCAACGTGACCACGACCGGCGCCTCCCCTGCTATGTACTTCTCGGGATGGATGATCTGCTCGGTCGATTCGGGCATCCGGTCGAAGTAGGCGTTCACCGCCGGCCACTGCCCGCTCGCAAACACCCCCGAGATGTAGCTCAGGCCGGTCGTGTACGGAAACGTCAGGGTCTCGACCATGATCGCCGGCGTCCGGTCCAGGAGCGCCTGGGCCTCAGGGTTGGCGCTGTCGCTGAGCAACTCGATCAAGTCGGCCTGATCCAGGTTCTGCGCGGCCCACTGGCTCATCAATAGCGAGGCATCACCTTCATAGATCGCCTGCCTCGCGAGGATCCGGTCGCCCTGGTCGAGAATGCCGTCCTGGTCCGGGAAGATCGTCGAGTTCTGGTCCTGCAACGCATGGTCGTACTCGTGAGCGAAGTAGAACCGCTCGCTGGCGCCCGGTGCACCGTCCGACGACACGATGAACAGCTTGCGCAGGTCGTTGCGGTAGAAACCGGCTACCCCGCCGCTCAACAGGTCGAGGCTGAGTTCTCGAAGATCCGAGTCTGCCGGGATGAGTCCGAGCGCCTTGTACAGCCGGTCGTTGGCTGCGACGTATTCGGGCGGTGTTTCCTCATCGAACATCTCGGTGACCATCGTCCGGAGCTCGGTTGCGTCGATGGACTGGCGGTCGACCGGTTCGCTCGCCGTCAGGCCCCGGATCTCGCTGACCTGCTGCTCGATCGCGTCGAAGATCGCATCGTCGTTGGTGCTCGAGCCGGTCGACGGAGCGACGGATGGATTGGCCGCTATC
>SPCO01000083.1 GCA_004525275.1 Thermomicrobiales bacterium
CGGCCGCGTTGACCGGCACGCTGGCCGTCAATCGTCGCATCGAAGCCGATGCGGACGCGCTCCGGTCGACGTTGCGCAAGAATCGGCTTTCTTCCGCCGATATCGCGAGCGGCGTGCGCGTACTCGCCGCGGATGTCGTCGTCGGTCTCGATCTCGTCGGTCGTCTTGCGCCATGGATCGAAGCCAGGCCGGTCATGTCCGATCTGACCGCTCTCTATCGATCCTTGTCCGACGAGGCCAGCGCCACCCTCCGCATCTCGTACTCGAATGAGCGCGCCTATCGAAATGCGGCCAAAGCCCTGCTGAAGAGGTTGGATCGTCTCAAGAAAGTGGATGCCACAGCGCAGACGCTTGCCGCGTCCGTTGGCCTCGTGCAGGCCAGTCCGGGAGCGTCTTCGGCACCCTGAAACCCGCAGGCAGTCCTGGGGCCCATCGGCCGAACGTACCGGACTCGTGTTGGGACCATGGGTCGGGTGCGTGTGCGCCACACCCCGGCCACACTCGCTTGGCGGGCGGCATCCCACCGGTGCCCGTCGGACCGACGACGGTTTACGCCCGGAGGCGAAGATCCCGGATGATGATCAACCTGCTCAGGCGCAAGACGACCGGTTCAATGAGTTCCTCTTCGGATGGGCTCGCGATCGGAGAGGCCGATATGCGCGTCTTCGACTGCCCTTCCTGCATGCGGCCGCTGCCTGACGGCACCCTGCGCTGTCCGGGTTGTGGCACTCTGGTGGTCATGGGCATCGCGCTCAGGCGTGCCGGCGCGATCCTCCTCCTCGGCATCGTCCTGGGTGTGCCGGTCGGAGGCGTCGCGATGGCATCAGCCATCGGGCTGTCGGTTGCCGGCGCCGCGCCAGCCGTTGCCGTTGAGGCGTTGCCGGCCCCTGGCCTGACCGCCGGCGTCCTTCCGGCCAGCGCCTCTCCGGCCATTCCCCCCGTGGCGATCCCCGTTGGTGCTCCTGCTGCGGCGGTGGCTGCCTTGAGTGGGACCGCCGTCGTGAATGGTCGGATCGCAGTTGATACGGCAACGCTCAATGCGGCGCTGGCCAGGGATGGCGTGACCACGACCGAGATGGCTCGTGCGCTCCGCTCGCTCGCGGCCGACGCGGCGCTGGGTATCGATCTCGTCGGGCGGCTCGGGCCGTGGACCGACGCTGCCGCGGTGAAAACGGACCTCGAGGCCTTCTACCGGCAGATGGCGGATACCGCCCGTCAGGGCCTGCGTGCTTCGCTCGCCGACTCGATTTCGTATCGAGCGGCCGGAGACAAGATGGTGGCCGCCCTTGCGGGTCTCGCTGATGTCGATGCCGCGTCGCGATCGCTGGCCGCCTCGGTCGAACTTGAACTACCGCCGGTCGCTATCCCCTGAGCCTCCCGACCAGCGTCACGGTCACTCCACCGGGCTGACAATGGGGGCGTAGCCGGTCAATTCCACGTAGCCCTCGCCGCCCATCGCTCGCCCATCGCGGGCCGCGCGAACTTCCTGAGAGCCCTCCCAGTAGACGACCCCTGTCGTGGCTCGGGTATCCAACTCCTGCGCCGCAACGGTCGGCTGAAGCGTGATCTCCAGATCTTCTCCCGGGATCCGCACGATCCAGCCGGCCGGGTAGTCGGCACCGGTCGACGGACTGGTCCAGCGATCCGAAACATCAACGCTGAAGTCGTCTCGATCGAGGTGACGGACGTGGCCATCGGGGTCGACGACCGTTCCATAGACCAATGGGTACGTGCCGTCGGCCTCGCGCACGAGCGACAACGTGATGTCCGTGCCGTCATCGAGGTTGACGGCGAACCAGTCCCAGCCGCCGCCACCGACCGAGATGAAGTCGCCCCACTGGTGGTCGAACCAGGCCGCCCCGTCGACCGCCATCGTGCGACCGTCGACGGTCAAAGAGCCACTCGCGGTCATCGCCGTACGGGAGTAGTAGTACGAGCCCCCGGCCGGCCCGAAGTCGATCCAGCCGTCCCGGTCGTGCATCGCCGCGGGCTTGTCCGCCACCAACTCGAGCTCGAGACCGAGTCCAGCGGGCGCACCTGCCTCGGCCGCCTCCTCGGGCGCGAACTGCGCGACGAGGTGATCCCGGCCTTCGCTGCCGCGCATGGACCAGGCGGGCACGGCGAAGGTCTCGGGTCGGGTCGGATCGGCCCCGCTCAGGGCGAGGTCGAAGCCCGTCGGCTCCCCATCGCTCGAGCGGGGCGAACGGTCCACCTGATCGCCGACCTCAAGTCGCTGGCCGTACAGGAAGCGATCGCCGCCCTCATCCGTGATCGCCAGGTGCGAGACCCACGACGTCGGGAAGCGGCCGCGCTCGGCCCGGAAGATGACGTATTCGAACCCGTAGCGTCCGCCATCCTCGGCCTTGAGGTGCCCGGTGTAGTACCACCACTCGGTCAGGCGGTCGTGTGGACCGTCGTCGCGGGGCAGGACCACGGGGAGCGGATCGGCCGCCGGGGACGGCGGTGGAGCGACTGGCGTCCGCGACGGATCGGCCCGCGCTGGATTCGCGAGGATGGCGCCCCCGGGGGCACCGGGTACACCACCCGTGCAGCCGACGAGCGCGATGCTCACGACCAAACCGAGGACGGCCCCACCCGTGCGGCCAACGCGGCCGGCCCGGCGACGGCGGCTGAAGAGGATCATCGGGCGGCTGCCTCGATGTCGGCCTCGGTGGCCGGCAGCCGCCGGCTCATGCGGCGCTCCAGCGACGCCGGCATCCACCAGTTCCAGCGACCGAGCAAGCGCATGGTTGCCGGGACGAGCAGGGCTCGCACGACCGTCGCATCAAGCGCGACCGCGATCGCCATCCCGATCCCGAGCGCCTTGATCAGGACGATATCGGCGAACGCGAACGACCCGGCCACGACCACCACGATGAGCGCCGCTGAGGTGACGATCCGGCCGCTCCGCTCCATCCCGCCGGCGACCGCCTCGACATTGTCGCCGGTCCGGTCCCACACCTCTTTCATCCGCGTCAGCAGGAAGACCTCGTAGTCCATCGAGAGGCCGAACAGGACACAGAACAGGATGACCGGCTGGGTCGTCTCGACGAAACCGAGCGGCTGGAAGCCAAGCACCGCGGACAGGTTGCCATCCTGGAAGATCCAGACGAGGGCGCCGAAGCTGGCCACGATCGACAGCGTGTTCATGACCAGGGCCTTGACGGGCAGGACGACCGAGCGGAGCAGGACGAACAGGACGAGATAGGTGGACACGATGATGAACAAGGCGGTCCTCGGAAAATCGGCGCGGACCCGATCGACGACATCGGCGACATCCGCGGCCCCGCCGCCGATCAGGATCGTGGCGCCCGGTGGCGGAGCGAGCATCCCGGCGCCGGCGCGCAGATCGGCGACCAGCGACTTGCCCTCGTCCCGATTCGGCCCGTAGGGCGTATAGATCGTGAACGCCGTGAGGTCGCCCCTGGTCGTTGCCGCCAACGCCGTTTGGACATAGCGGTCTCTCGGGCCATTCGGGTCCGCGTAGAGGAGCGTGTATTGGTCCAGCGACAGGCGCGGATCGACGTCAACCAGGCTGTCCACGCGACTGACTCGAGGGTCGGCTTCGATTCTGCGCGAGTAGTCGTAGAGCGCATCGAGGTTGGACGCGGACGTGACCTCCCCGGAGGTTCGAATGGCGATCGTGATCGGCGCGAACTCACCTTCGCCGAACTCCGCGGTGAGACGGTCAAAGGCGGCGCGCGATGGAACCTCGGGTGGCAGGATGTAGGCGTCCGGGGCGTTGAACCTGACATGCAGGAACGGCGACCCGAGCAGGAGCAGGAAGGCCAGGGTCGGGACCAGGACGGCGACCGGATGACGCATGACTCGACGAGCGAGCCTCGACCAGGCCCCGTCCGTGCTCGAGACGCCGGACACCGTTCGAACCGCGAACCGATCGATCCGCGGCCCCAGCAGCATGAGGACCGCCGGGAGGAGCGTGAGCGCAGAGGCGACGGCCAGCCCGACCACGATCGCCCCGGCGATCCCGACCGAGCGCAGGATCATGAATTCGAAGAGCACCAGGCCGAGCAGACCCAACAGGACCGTCAGTCCACTGAAGAACACGGCTCGTCCGGCCGTCGCGACCGTGATCCGGACCGCTTCGCCGACCTGCTCCGGGCCGTCCGGCTGGCGGGCCATCTCCTCCCGGAAACGGCTAGTCAGGAGGAGCGAATAGTCGACGCCCAGCCCAAGGCCCAGGAGCGTGGCGAGATTGAGTACGAAGATGCTCATCGGCATCACCGAGGCGACGAAGAAGATCGCCGCCAATGCAACGACCACGGCCGAGCCCCCGACCACGAGCGGAACGCCGGCGGCCAGCAACGAGCCGAACACGAAGATGAGTGCGATGGCGGCCAGCGGCAACGAGATGGCCTCGCTCCGACGTAGATCGGACTCGGAGACCGTCTGGACGTCGCCATAGAAAGCCGGACCGCCGGCGAGCTGGACTTCGATGCCGGCTGCCTCACGAAGACGCTCGTTCAAGATCGGCAGGGCCTCCGGGGAATCGTCCGGAGGGAGGTCCAGGAAGACGACGTCGTAGGCGGTGTGCCGATCGGCCGACACCTGACTCGGCGCCAGCGCATGCGACACGATGCGCGCGACATGCGGCGCGTTCTGAATGTCGCGCATGGCCTCCGCCGTGGCGATCTCGAAGGCCGGGCTGCCGGCCTCCAGTGTCGGACTGGAGAAGACGACCACGAGTGCCGAGGGCGGGGCCTCCAGCTCCTGCCCGAGGACGGCCTTGGCGCGCGCCGATTCGAGGTCGTCGAGGATGAACCCACCAGCCCGCAATTGACCCGGCAGCTGCGGCGCGAACGGGATCGCGATCAGCAGGAGGACGACCCAGGCCGCGACCACCCAGCGCGCGTGACGCACGACGAATCGCCCGAGTCGGTCGAATGGGTTCAAAACAGAGGTTCGCCTTGGTCAGCAGATCGGATGGGGGGCTTCGTCATCGTACCCGTGAATCCTGCTCCGGGCCGCCGCCCCAATCTGCTAGCATCGGGCCGTGCAGCTCTTTCTGGTGGCCTTTCAGCAGCCGATCCCGTTTGGCATTTCGACGATCATCGTCGTCGCCATGCTCGGCATCGTCCTGAAATCGGCGATCAGCTCGGAAGGCGGGTCGAGCTGGGTTCGCCGGATCACCAACCCAAATGCGAAGTTCCTGTTCACCTTCCTGTTCATCGGTTGGGCCATCGTCTTCGGCATCGGCCTTCAGCTCGTTCCGCACGTCGGGGCAAACTCGCTCTACGGCGGGCTCGGGCTGATCGCGATGTTCAGCGGCTTCTTCATCATGATGGGCCTGCTCTGGTCGGTGATCGGCGAGTAGCCGGTCCACTGGTGGACCGCCCCCGAGCCATCGCGCTATCATCCTTGGACTTGCAGACTGCATAGACTTTATGCGTCGGAGCTGGCCGCAGGTCCGGGTCTGACGCCACAAACCGGAGGCGAGCCCACGTGGACGCCCAGGAGATCAAGACCGCCGTCGCCCATCAGGAGGCCGCGCGCAGCGCCGTCGAGGCGCCGTTCGTGAACCTCGCCGACCCGGCCCTCGCGCTGGGTCCGACCGGGGCTCCGGCGGTCAGCCGGCGGGCGCCGATCTGGGATGACATCCCGGATGAGAAATGGAACGACTGGCGCTGGCAGCTCAGCCATCGTGTCAACGATCTCGACGAGATCGCGCAGGTCCTTGAGATCACCGACGATGAGCGCGCCGGCTTGTCCGAACCCGACAAGTTCCGGGTCGACATCACCCCCTACTTCATCAGCCTCATCGATCCGAAGGACCCAAACGACCCGATCCGCCGACAGGTGATCCCGAGCGCGAGCGAGCACCAGGCCTTCACCGCGATGATGGAGGACTCGCTGGCCGAGGACCGTCACTCGCCGGTGCCGGGTCTCGTCCACCGTTACCCGGATCGCGTCCTCATGCTGGTCACGACCCAGTGTGCGAGCTACTGCCGGTATTGCACACGCAGCCGGATCGTCGGTGACCCGACCCAGAACTTCAACCGCAACGACCACGAGGCCCAGCTCGAGTACCTGCGCCGCACCCCGCAGGTCCGCGATGTCCTGATCTCCGGCGGCGATGGCCTGACCCTCGCCCCCAAGCTGTTCGAGTCGATCCTCCGTGGTCTGCGCGAGATCCCCCACATCGAGATCATCCGGATCGGCTCACGGGTGCCGGTATTCCTGCCGCAGCGGATCGACGACGAGTTGTGCGAGATGCTCGCGAAATACCACCCGTTGTGGATCAACCTGCATTTCAATCACCCCAACGAGATCACCCCGGAGGTCTCGCGTGCCGTCGACAAGCTGACCCGGGCCGGGCTCCCGGTCGGCAACCAGAGCGTGCTCCTGGCCGGTGTCAACGACTGCGTGCATATCCAGCGCGCGCTCGTCCACGAGCTCGTCGCCAACCGGATCCGGCCGTACTACCTGTATCAATGTGACCTGGTCGAAGGCTCCGGTCATTTTCGGACCCCGGTCGGCAAGGGCCTCGAGATCATGGAGGGATTGCGTGGCCATACCTCCGGCTACGCCGTTCCGACCTACGTCATCGACGCGCCCGGCGGCGGCGGCAAGATCCCG
>SPCO01000241.1 GCA_004525275.1 Thermomicrobiales bacterium
CCGGGCAGGTAAACGACCTCCATCCGGTCGCGGAGCGCCGGCGGGATCGGGTCAAGCAGGTTGCCGGTGGCGACGAACAGGACCTTGCTGAGATCGAATGGGACCTCGAGATAGTTGTCCTGGAATGTGCTGTTCTGCTCGGGATCGAGCACCTCGAGCAACGCCGAACTCGGGTCACCCCGGAAGTCCATCCCGATCTTGTCGACCTCATCGAGCATGAACACCGGGTTGTTCGAGCCGGCCGACTTGATGCTCTGGATGATCCGCCCCGGCAACGCACCGATATAGGTCCGTCGATGGCCACGGATCTCGGCTTCGTCATGGATGCCCCCGAGGCTCATCCGCACGAATTTGCGGTCCATCGCCCGGGCGATGCTCTTGCCCAGGCTTGTCTTGCCCACCCCCGGGGGGCCAACGAAGGCCAGGATCGGGCTGCGGATCTCATCCGCCAGGGTGCGCACGGCGAGGTACTCGAGGATGCGTTCCTTGATCTTCTCGAGGCCGTAGTGGTCCTCGTCGAGGATGCGAGCGGCCTCCTTGATATCAAGCTGGTCGTCGGTCGCGACGTCCCAGGGCAGGCTGATGAGCCAATCGACGTACGTCCGGATGACGCCGACCTCGGGCGACGCCGACGGGATCCGGCTCATGCGGTCGACTTCCTTGATCGCCCGCGTCTTGATCTCCTCCGGCATCCCGGCCGCCTCGACCTTTTCGCGGAGCTCGTTGATCTCGGCCTGCTGCGGGTCGTCTTCTCCGAGTTCGCGCTGGATGGCCTTGAGCTGTTCACGCAGGATGTACTCGCGCTGGGTCTTGTCCATCTCCGACTTGACTTCGGACTGGATCCGGCCCTTGAGTTCCAGGATCTCGATTTGATGGGCAAGGAATGTCGAGACCAGCTTCAGGCGCTCGGTCACCTCGATCGTCTCGAGCATCTCCTGGCGCTGTTCCGTAGACATGTCCGGGCTGTAGGCCACCATGTCGGCCAGGAGCCCCGGCTCGCTGATGTTGCGCGCCGCGACGGCGGCTTCCGGTGGGACGGGCGCGCCGTTGGCCACGTACTGCTCGATCTGGGCCTGGACCGAACGCATGAGCGCCTGGACCTCTAGGTCATCAGGACTCTGGTCGGGAAGTTCTTCGACCTCGGCACGAAGGAATGGGTCCGTGGAGCTGAATCCGTGCACGCGCAACCGGCCCTGGCCCTGGACGATGGCACGGACCGTCCCGTCCTGGAGTTGGACGACCTGGGCGATCTTGGCCAGCGTGCCGATGCTGTACAGCTCCGAGGGGTCGTTGATGTCTTCTTGTTCGGCATGTCGCTGCGTCACGAGGGCGATCGGGCTGCCCTCGGCGACCGCCGCATTGAGCGCATTCACGCTCTTGTCTCGCCCGACCTGCAACGGGACGATCATCTCCGGGAAGATGACCGTCTCGCGGAGTGCGACGAGCGGCAGGTCGACGATGCCCATGGTCGTGATGGTGGGCTGCTCGTCGACCGGGGTGGACGGTCGCTTGGCCATTTCGATGATCTCCTAGGTGCGTGTTGTCGTGGGATCCTCGGCCGGGGCGTCATTCGCCTCGTCCCTGGTCCCTTCGGCGTAGAGGACTTCGAGGATGCGAGCGCCGAGGCGCTCCTCAAGTTCGAACAGGATCCGGATGCCGGCGAGATTCACACCTCGCTCGCGAGTCAGATGGCGGATCCAGGTGAGCCGCCGGATGTCGTTCTCGCTATAGAGTCGGATGTTGGATGGCGTCCGCGCCGGACAGAGCAGACCCTCATCCTCGTAGATGCGCAGCGTCCGCGGGTGTGCACTGACCAAGGTGGCCGCCACGCTGATGACGTAGACGGGTCGTTCAGGATCAGGTTCTAGGCGAATCTGGGACACCGTTGCATGTTAGAAGCTTGACAATGACGTTGTCAAGAGTGTTGCGCGTTCTTTGCATTGACGGGTTCGGCGGGCGCCTCCAGGCCGCTCGGCGCCGGACCGGGCGAACCCAAGGCACGCCC
>SPCO01000169.1 GCA_004525275.1 Thermomicrobiales bacterium
CGCCCAAACCGACCCCCAAGGCCACGCCCAGGGCGAACCACCAGCCGACTCCCAAGCCGACCAAGAAGCCGTCGTCCAAGGCCAAGTCAACGCGGAAAGCGTCCGACAAGCCAACCTCGAGCCCCGACGTCGACTCGACGACGGTCGATCCGACGCCAAGCGCGAGTCCATCGCCGGGCGCATCGGCCCTGGTCGCCGGGATCGTCGGCGGCAGCGGTGGGTCAACGCCCGGCTCGGGGACGTCGGCGGATCTTGCGCCCGATGGCGGCCCGAGCTGGCTGCCCCTGATCCTGCTGGCGGCCGTGGTCGGTGCGGCCGGGTTCTTCCTCCTGCTCTGGCGTCGTCGCCGCAAGGATTCCAGTCTGGAGCGCCGATCGCCGACCGAGGAGGCTGCGGTCGGTCCGACCGACACCGAGACCGTTGATGCTGCCGCGCCCGCCATCGCTGCAGCAGCCGCGACCGTCGCGGTCGATGATGATCCTGCCGCGATCGACGAGGAAGTGGCCGCCATCGATGACGATGCGCCGCTCCGACGAGCCCGCAAGGCGTCCCGGAAGGCGACCGAACTTGGGGTCGTGGCCGGTGCGGGGGCCGCGATCAGGACGTTCAGCAAGCCACCGCGGAAGGGAGTCGACCGCGCGAAGGTTGCCTACCGACGGGTGCGGATCAGCTCAGAACCGGATGTAGTCCGCTCGACCGAACTCGGTCGCCTCGAGCGAGGCGACGAGGTCGAGGTCCTCGAGTCGCACGAAGGATTCCTCCAGATCCGGACACCCGACGACATCACGGGATGGATCCTCCGCCACACGATCGTCAGCGCCCCGGCAACCTGATCTTGCCGATCCAGGCGGGACCGCAGCCGCGGCGAGGTTCTCGCTCTGGCTAGCCTTTCGGTTTCGTCCGTGAGGCGATCCGGCTCAGCGCCCCGCTCCAGTCGGGATCGATCGGCGCCCCACGTTGGTCAAGATCGATGAGCAGCGGCGCGTGGTCGGACGGCACCGGCGGCCCCTTTCGAGCATCGCGATCGATCTCGGCATCCACGACCCGTTCGGCCAAACCCGCCGAAACGAGCAGGTGATCGATACGCATGCCCAGGTTCTTGTGGAACATGCCGGCTCGATAATCCCACCAGGAGAAGCGGCCGATCTCGGCGTGGCGCAGTCGGTAGGCATCGACAAGGCCTAGATCGAGAAGCCCCCGGAATGCTTGTCGCTCCGGCTCGGACACGTGTGTCCCGCCATGGACAGCCTGGGCGTCCCAGACGTCGTCGTCGGTCGGCGCGATGTTCAGGTCGCCGCCCAGGACGAGTGGCTCGCCGGCAGCGATCGCCGCCTCGACCCAGCGACCGAGGCGTTCGAACCAGGCGAGCTTGCCGGTGTAGAACGGCGAACCGACGACGCGACCGTTGGGTGCATACAGGCTCACGACACGCAGGCCCTCGACCGTCGCGGCGACCATCCGGGCTTCGTCGAATGGATCGAAGTCGTCCTCACCGGTCGCTTCTGCCCCGGCGCCGCCCGGCCCCGAGTCACGGACCGGTCCGTCACCGAAGTTGGCCACGATATCGGTGATCGGCAGACCCTGGCGAACCGCGATCGCGACACCGTTCCAGCGACCCTCGCCGTGGTGAACGAGCTGATAGCCGGTCATCGCAAAGGCCATGACTGGGGCATCCGCGTCGGTCAGCTTCGTTTCCTGGAGCAGGAGGATGTCCGGAGCGGCGCGTTCCAGCCAGCGCTCGACCGCTTCCTGCCGCGCTTTGAGCGAGTTGACGTTCCAGGTGGCGACGCGCATCGGGGTCGACCTAATACCGCCGACCACGCTGTCGCTCGAGATCGAACGTTGCAGTATCGGCGACCGCCATCACCGCCATCGTGCCGGCCTGGACCGGGTCGGAGATGACCAGGTCGACGTGATCGGTGATCGAGCCGACCATGTTGAGGGCGATGATCGGGATGCCGACCGCTCGCAGCTCGTCCGCTGCAACGCTGATGTCGCCGCCCATGATCGACCCCGCGAGCACGAGCAGGCGAGCCCGCTGCAGATCGGCTACGGCCCGAACCGCAGCCGCGATCGGTTCCTCCCCGACGAGCGGGATGGTATCCACGCTGATGCGTTCGCCGCGAAGGTTATGCCGATCGGCTTCGCTCACCGCACCGAGCGCCACCTGGGCCACCTGGGCGCCGCCGCCCACGACGATGATCCGCTTGCCGAAGACTCGTGCCAGGGCCTGCGTCAGATGGACGGTCCGCACGCCATCGATCGCCTCGAGCGCGCTGACGAGTGCTTCGTCGGTGACGCCTTCGACCTCGAGTTCGATCTCGGCCAGCGCCGGTTCGGCTTCGATCAGCCGGACGGTCGTGAGTGCTCGGATCTTGCCGCCGATCTCGCTGACAGCCGCGATGACGGTTGCCAGGGCTGCTGCCGAATCGACGATGTCGAACCGGATCGCCGCCGTCTCGATCGCGCGTCGCCTTGGCATCAGCCCAGGGAGCCGCGCCCGGCGGCACCTGGTCGAAGGTCACTGACGGTCAGCTCATCCGGCTCCAGCCCACCAGTCGGGTCGTGCTCTTCGAACGGAAGACCCAGACTGGCGAACGCCTCGCGAGTCGCGACAGGATCGGACGTCGTGAGCATGAGCGCCCCGTCCGTATCCTCGGCTACTCCGACGATCCCAGTGATGTTCACGCCACGCTCCGCCAGGGCCGATGCGACACGCGCGAGCGAACCCGGCCGATCGTCGAGTTTGACCGTGAACCAGACCGTCACCAGACACCTCCCTGTGGGGTCGATGGTACTCGGTCGTCGCGCTACGCTAATCGGGTGGCAACGGGTCCATCGGCTGCGCCGATCATCCAGGTCTTCGGTCTTGAAGGCGATCAGACCACGCGTGCCGCGATCCGGTTCTTCAAGGAGCGCCGGGCGCCGATCTCGTTCGTCGACCTGCGCAAGCGTTCGATCGCGCCCGGAGAGCTGCGCCGATTCACCGAGCGGTTGGGTGCCCGAGCCATCCTCAACGAGGCGTCGCGTGCCTACCTGGACGCCGGTCTGGGATACCTCCGGATGGACGACGCCGCGATCATCGAGCGCCTGCTGCACGATCCGGGACTGGTGCGATTGCCGCTTGTGCGGCGTGGAAACGAGGTGACCGTCGGTCGCGCCGAGCCGACATGGACGGCTTGGGTCAAGGGTTCGGGCGGGCCCTGACGGCGGAGGCGCCGACGACGAGACCAGCGATGATCAGCCCGCCGCCGACGAGCGCCCACCGGATGTCGTCGGTCATGAAGCTCGAGCTGCGGATGAGTCCCAGTCCCTGGCCGATCCAGACCGCCCCAACGACCACGAGGATGGCCGCGATGATCCAGCGAGTGCGCATCCGAACCTCCCTTGGTGCATCCTAGCCCGATGGATGAGATGACACCCGCGCCCCGCCGGGCGGGTCGGATGTGGGTGACCCAGCGGGCCGCGCGGATCCTCGAGGGCCATCCGGCCGCGACCGAGGACGAGAAGTTCCTGGAGCGGCAGCCACCTGAGCCATTCCTCGCCTCGGATCCATGGCGGGCGCTCCGGATCCTGTCCGAATTCGTCGAGGGATTCGACGCCATGGCCCGGGTCGGACCCGCGGTCACCGTGTTCGGGTCGGCCCGCACCAGGACCGACGATCCGATCTACGAGCAGGCCCGTGCGATCGGCCGGCTGCTCGCCGAGGCCGGGTATGCCGTGATCACCGGAGGCGGTCCGGGCACGATGGAGGCCGCCAACCGGGGCTGCCGCGAGGGTGGGGGACTGTCCGTCGGCTGCAATATCGAGTTGCCCCACGAGCAGGGGATGAATCCCTATGTCGACCTGGGAGTCGAGTTCCGGTACTTCTTCGCCCGCAAGGTCATGTTCGTGAAGTACGCCGACGGGTTCGTCATCCTGCCGGGCGGGTTCGGGACGCTCGATGAACTATTCGAGGCCCTGACACTCATCCAGACCGGCAAGGTTCGGCACTTCCCGATCGTGCTGGTCGGCACGGCGTATTGGGCTGGTCTGGTCGGCTGGCTTCGCGAGACGTTGCTGGCCCGCGGGATGGTCACCTCAACGGACCTGGATCTGTTTCACCTCACGGATGATCCGGCCGAGGTCATCGACCTGCTCCGGGCGAACCACGTCGAGGGCGATGCCCGTTAGAGGCGGCCTGCCCCGGGCAGTGCCTGCGTTCGGGTCCGATCGCGACCTGGGTCCGGCGCCAATGCCCAGCCTGCCTGGCCCGCCGTCCGGCGCCTGCCGTTCGGCACCCGAACCCGGCCAGGCCCGGCGTGGTCGGCCTGACCCGTGCCCGCGCCCGGGTCCCGCCCTGGCCCGGCCTGACTCGGCCCGGCC
>SPCO01000226.1 GCA_004525275.1 Thermomicrobiales bacterium
ATCGATGAGGCGGACCAGAGTTGGAAGTTCGCCCGGGCCTGGACACTCGGCGAGGTCATCAGCGCGCTGCTCCGTGCCGATCTGCGGCTGGAGCAGGTCGCCGAACATCCCGTCGATTGGTGGGGTGGCCACGCGGATGTCCGCGCTGACCAGCGTGGGCGCATCCCACTGTCATTCTCGATCGTCGGGCGGAGGGGTTCGCACGCCTAGGATGCCGAGGGGCCCAGGCAGGCGTCCTCTACGAATGTTCGGAAACGGGTTCCAGTCCGGCAAATCGCCCATCCGGGGTTCGGTCGACCCTGGAGCAATACAGGATCGCGGACCGGATGATCGGACCGTAGATGTGCGGATACGGCGAACCTGGGGCATCGAAGCGCCAAGGCACGTCGAGCGCGTCGAGATCGATGGTCAGAGCGAAGAATGCCGCCGGGTCTGAACTGTAGTGTCGGTCGAACGTCGGGCCCAGCTCATCCAACCCGTCGGTGCAATGAACGAAACCCTCGGTCACCAGGGAGGCCGCGACATATGGCTCGGCTGGGAGCACCCCGGCTTCGCGAGCAAGCCACGTGTCGCGAGGGACGAGATGGAAGGTCGAGTGCATCAGCCCGGTGGCTGATCGATCGAAAGCCATCCCCGATCAAGGGCCAACTGCAACACGGTCGGGCGATCCGCCGCGAGAGCCGCACGAAGTGCGGGTTCGAATGCCGCGTCGGTCTCGACCCGGATGCCCCGCGCACCGCAGGCTCGCGCGATCGCGGCGAAGTCGACTGGCCCAAGCTCGGTGCCGACCCCGATCCCCGTCCCGCGCTGCTCCTGCCACATCCTGATGGTCCCGTAGCGCTCGTTGTCGAAGACGATGACCACGACTCGTGTGCCGACCCGGACCGCCGTCTCCAATTCGGCCATGGTCATCCCCAGACCACCGTCGCCGACCATGGCCACGACCGGCCGATCGCGATGCACCAGGGCGGCCGCGATCGCCGCCGGGAGCCCGTAGCCCATCGAACCTGAGGTCGGTCCGAGAAACGTGCCCGGTCGTCGGAATCGAAACCCGCGGGCCGCCCAACTGGCGAAGTTGCCCGCATCGGTGGTCAGGATCGCATCGTCCGGCAGGACGTCTCGCAACGATGCGATGACCCGGCCCGGATGGACGCCCGGTCCGTCCCAAGGCATGGAATCTACGGCCGACGCAGCCTCCCAGGCCGCACGGTCCTCGCGGTTGTTGGCCTGTCGAGTGGCGACCTTCGCCGCATCGAGGACGCCGCGGCTGAGCAGTCGCTCGTTAGCAGCCTTGAGGAACGCCTTGGCGTCGGCCGCGACGGAGATCTCGGGCGGCGGGGACCCGATCGACGCACCCGGTGCGATGTCCACGTACGCCCAGCGGAGTCCCGGTCGCGGCATCGTGTACCCGGCCGTCGTCGGCTCATTGAGTCGTGAGCCCAGGACCAGTAACGCATCCGCCGCCTCGAGACGCGCGCCAACGGATGAGGCGGCCCCGAACCCGGTCATGCCCAGGAACAGTGGGTCGTCGTTGGAGATCACATCCGCGCGCCGCCAGGCCGCGATGACGGGAACCTGGAGGAGTTCGGCAAACCGCGCGAGTTCGGTCGAGGTTCGGGCCCGCAGGATGCCTCCACCGGCAAGGATGACCGGCCGTTCGGCAGAGGCGAGGAGTTCGATGACGGCTCGAATCTCCTCATCGGTCGCGCGCAGTGTGGCTGGCCGGACGCTCTCCATCTTCGGGCCGGCCGGCATGAGTTCATCGAGCAGGTCCTCTGCGAGCGACAGCAGGACGGGCCCCGGCCGTCCGGTGAGGGCCTCGCGAGTCGCGTCGGCCATCATGCCGGCGATCTCTCCCGCACTCGCCGGTTCGACGGCCCATTTCGCCAATCCGCCGATGGTCGCGACCTGGTCGATCTCCTGGAAGGCTTCGCGGCCTTTCAGGCGTCGGTGTACCTGGCCGACGATCACGAACATCGGGGTCGAGTCCTGGTGCGCGGTATGGACCCCGATCGCGAGATTCGCTGCTCCGACCGCGCGCGTCCCAAGACAGACCGCTGGTCGACCGGTCAGCTGGCCATGGGCCTCCGCCATGAAGGCTGCGGCGCCCTCGTGTCGGGTGGCCACCACTCGGATCCCCACGCCCTCGAACGCGTCGAGAAGACCCAGAAATGACTCGCCGGGGACCGCAAAGGCGTAGCGGACGCCAGCCGACCGCAGGGCTTCCGCGATAAAGCGCCCAACGGTGAGCGGACTCTCAGCTATTTCTGGCTCGGGTTCCGGAACGGGATCCGGTGTCTGGACGGAGCCTGGCGCGGGATCCGGTTCCGGTGTCGGCTGTGGATCGGGTTCCATCACGGGATCCGGCGCGGGATCAGCGTCCACAACGGGATCAGCGTCC
>SPCO01000109.1 GCA_004525275.1 Thermomicrobiales bacterium
ATGTCGGACGCACCAAGGATGGCGTGACGTACGCGCTGGGCTGCTGTGGAACCGGAGTGGCCCTCATGACCCATCTGGGCACGAAGGTCGGGGAGTGGCTCGCCGGGGGCCAGGCGCCGGCGCTCACGACGCTGCGCTTCCCGCTGGTCCCGGTACCGTATGAAGGTCGACCGTGGTTCCTGCCGATCGTCGGCGAGTGGTATCGGATCCAGGATCGTCTCGACGCACGCACCCGACCGCGATGAGGGTCGGTTTCCGGACGTCCCCACAGAACACGGACTGGGCAAGCCTCGAGGCGGCCTGGGCCGAAGCCGCCCGGCATGACGTGTTCGACTGAGCTCAGACCCCGTCGGTGGCCAGTCGCCGCAGGGTCGCCAGCAAGCGCTCGATGTCCGCTTCGGTGGTGAGGTAGTTGACGATCCCGGCACGAAGCCAGGTCGCGCCACGAAGTTGCGTCGTCGTAAGCCAGCCATCGCCCGAGACCTCGAGTGCTCGCTGGAGCCGATCCTGGTGGCTGTCGAGCTCCCCGGGCGGCAGCGCGTACGCGGCTTCGAGCCCGCCCGGAAGGTGTCGGAAGCAGACGACGGAGAGTTCTGGGATCTCAGGGATCGCCTCGAAGTCGTCCGACTGTGCGCAGCGCCGGGCGAGCTGGGCCGCCAGGTCGTCGTTGGCTTCGACGAGACGACCGAATCCCTCCGTGCCAAGGTGTTTCCAGGACATCCAGAGCTTGAGTGCTCGCCAGCGACGGGTTCCTTCGAAGCTCAGCTTGTAGAAGTTGAGCTGATCCGTGGCCTCATGCGCATCTGGCTCGACGGTTTCGCCCCCGCGGTAATACTCGGGCGCGCGGCCACCGAAGGTCTGGACCAGGTGGGTGCCGTCACGGACAAGCAGGCCACCGATGTCGTACGCCTGGAAGAACCACTTGTGCGGATCCACCGTCACCGAGTCGGCGCGATCCAGGTCGGCCACGCGGTCTCGATCGCGAATCGAGAGACGGGCACCGCCGCCGTACGCAGCATCGACATGGAGCCACAGCCCTTCCGCCTCGGCGACGTCGGCCAGCTCGCCGATCCGGTCGACCGAGCCGGTATTGGTGGAGCCGGCCACCGCCGCGATCGCGAATGGCGTGCATCCGGCCGCGCGGTCACGGGCAACGGCCCGCGCGACCTCGGCGCCGTGCAGTCGGAAGCGATCGTCCGACGGAACGACGACGAGCGTCTCAGGCGGGAATCCGAGCAGGTCGAGGGCACGCGCGATCGAAAAATGGGTCTGGTCGGAGGCATAGACCCGGACACCCTCGAGCATCGCGCCCCGGGGCGGGCGGCCGGCGTCCAGGATCCGGCCGAGGTGGCCGTCACGGGCCAGGGCCATGCCCATGAAGTTGGCCATCACCCCGCCCGAGGTCAGCAGACCGAACGCGCTCGGTCCGAACTCGATGAGGTCGCACAGCCATCGGACGACCTCTTCCTCGACGAACGTCGCGAGCGGCCCCGCGTGCCAGACGTCGACCCCCTGGTTGGTCATCTGGGCGAGGAGTTCGCCCATCATCGAGACCGGTAGCGGCGGCGGCGTGAAGTAGCCGAACTGGCGCGGGTGCTGGGCATTCATCTGGCCGCCCGCCAGCCGTTCGCGAAACTCCTCGAGGATCGCCGCGATCGGAGTGGGGGAGACGGGAGCCGGAGCAGGCCCGCCGGTGCTTCCGAAGAATGAAGCCCGGAGCGCGGGATAGGGCAACGGGTCGCCCATCGCGCGCTCGGCGGCCTGGTCGTACAGGAAGTCCAGCGCTGTTGCCCACGTGTCGGCTCCGAGTCGCTCCATCGCGGGCCGGGACGTTCTTGTGCCGTAGTCGAGCAGTTCGGGTTCTGGGTGCCAGGCGAAACGGACAGACGGGTCGGACATCGGACCCCGATGGTACCGGCACCCCCGATCGGCGTCCCCGTCGTACCCTTGCGGGCGATGAACGATCACGACCCGGCCGGGCGCGCCTGGCTTACCCAGCACCTCGATCCGCTCGGGGTCGACTACGAGTTGTTCGCCTGCGACCCGACCCTGGCAGACACGGCCGCCTTCTGTGCCGCCTACGGCTTCGCGCCCGACGAATCGGCGAACACGATCGTCGTGATCGGCAAATCGGACCCGCCTCGCTACGCCGCCTGCGTGACCCTCGCTCCGTACCGCTTGGACGTGAATCGGACCGTCCGCGATCGACTCGGGACACGCAAGGCATCGTTTGCCCCAGCCGACCAGACCGCCGCGCTGACCGGGATGCAGATCGGTGGTGTGACCGTGTTCGGGTTGCCCCCCGAGATACCGATCTGGGTCGACGCCCGGGTCATGACTCGCGAGCGGATCGTTCTCGGCGGCGGCTCGAGATCCTGGAAGGTCATCGCCGCACCGGCCATTCTCCGAGCCCTAGCTGGGGTCGAGATCGTGGATGGTCTCGCCAACGAACCGGGGCCGCCGGCGTGACGACGCCCAACGAGATCCCGACCACCGATCCGACGGCCGATCCGACCCCGCCGCGACGTGCGCCTTCGACGGGCCCGGTCCAGTACAAGGGCGATGATCTCGAGTCCGAACGCGGCCCAGGCCTCGGATGTTTCCGATTCCAACTCATCGTGCTGATCGTGTTCATCGTCCTGACACCGCTCAGCGTGGCCTGGAACTGGCCGCCGATCGTCAGCACCCTGCTCTTGTTCTCGGTGATCCTCCTCCTTCTGGTCACCGGCCAGACGATCATCTTCCTCTTGCGCCTCGTCAGCGCCGATCGCCGGGGTCGGCGCCGTCCGCTGGCAAGCACGACAAAGACGGTCGGCGAGATCGAGGACGCCGCGGCCGACCCAGCACCGACCGGGATCGAACCTTCCCCGACCGACCCCGAGCCCGGGCCCGCCCCGGACGACGAGACGTTGCCACCGTCCTGAGCGCAGCGACCGGCAAACGGCACGCTATCGCGGGCTGACCCGTGCGACAATGCGCATCCGGCGTCGGGAGCGATACTGGATCGATCGTCAGGAGGACTGCTACGGTGCCCGTGCTCGCGACCTACTTCAGTGTTCGCCGCGGTCGTGACCCGTTCTTCAAGTTCTTCATGCGCACGATCTTCCCAAGACAGGTGAAGGAGTACGAAGAGAAGTTCGGTATCCGGTTCGTCGGTTGGTTCAACGTCGCCCACGGCTGGGACTTCGACAACGTGATCCTCCTGGACCTGCCCGACTACGCGACCCTTGACAGGCTTGAAGCCGACGAAGCTACCCGCGCACTAGGCCATCGCGCCGGCGAATGGATCTTCGAGCGACACCATTCGATGTTCCTGCGCGAGCGGATGGGTCCAGACCTCGAGTATCACCCGTAGACTTCCCCGACAGCACGGAGGCGACCACATGGACAGCCACAACGACCTGCTCGGGGAGCTCGCGTCGGATGCCGCCCTGGAGCGGTCGGACTTCATCGTCCAGGCGACCGACCAGCTGCAGAAATTCCTGCGCCACCACAAGGATCGAATCGCGGTGCTCGGTGGGTTGACCCTCATCGACGAAGAGCCGGACTTCCTGGCGATCGCACCCGACCTTTCCTTTCGCAGTCGGAGTCGCTATCTCGACGACCTGACTGGCGAGTGGGTCAGCGAGACCGAAGTGATCGAGTCCGTCTCTGAACTCGTCGAGCTCTACAACCCTGCGGATCTCTACGCAGCGTTCGCCAAGGCCGCCCGCGAATCGGCCGGATTACCCTCCGAGCCGACCGCCGAGAGCGATCTGTTGGAGGTCGCCGGCGTCTCCCCGGCGGAGGGCGTATCGCAAAGTGAAGATCCATACGCAGCGGCCGCGGATTCATGGGCCGCGGGTCAGCCGATCTCGTTGACCGAGGACGATGACGAGTCGGCTGCCCGGCGGCTCTACGACCTCGCGCTCGAATATCAGGAGCGCAGCCAGCGCAATGAGGCTCGCCTGCTCGACGAATTCGGGGGCGCAGCGGCGGGCCTGGTCGCGGTCATCGGCGACCTGATCATCGTCGATGACGAGGACGAGCGACTGACCTTGACGACCGCCGGGTTCCGAGCCGAGGTCATCCCGGAGGACAGTGAGGACGAGTGGCGTTCGCTGAGTGGGGCCGACCAACTCGTCGAGTTCTATGACCCGACCGACGTCTTTGGGGACCTCGCCGATGCCCTGGCCGAGGCCTTCCCTGCCGTGGCCCCGGAGCTGGCCGCGGATCTCGGCGCGGGTGATGCGGAGTCCGCTGATGAAGGCGGAACCGACGAGGCCGAGGACGGAGCCGGCGACGACGGAGACGACGCCACCGCCCTGGCAGACGCCGAGGACGAGCCGACCGCGTGACGATGCGGCTCGCTGGGGCCGAGCTGGTCGAGAGTCGTGAGATCCTGCCGGGTCAGTGGATCCAGGCGTATCACGCTCCCGGCCTGGCCCGTGGTTCCCGCGCTGGCCAGTTCGTCCACGCTCGACCTGGTGATTTCTCCGGGTTGATCCTGCGTCGGCCGTTCTCCCTGAACACGGCCGATCCGGCGACCGGCATCGTGACCATCCACTTCCGGGTCATCGGGCGCGGCACGGGCTGGTTCACGCGACTCCGCCCCGGCGACGAGATCGACCTGCTCGGACCACTTGGGCGTCCGTTCGAAGTCGATCCGCGCAGCCAGCACCTGCTCCTCGTCGCCGGCGGGCTGGGAATGGCCGGGGTCCGGATGCTGGCCGACGAGGCGATCCGCGATGGACGCCGGGTGACCTTGCTGTTCGGCGCAGCCTCGGCGCGTGAGGTCTACCCGTCGAGTCTGCTGCCCGATGAGATCGAATACGTCGTCGCGACCGACGACGGAAGCCTTGGACATCACGGCTACGTGACGGACCTGGTCGCCGACTACGAATCGTGGGCGGACCAGGCATTCGCCTGCGGCCCGTTGCCGATGCTTGCTGCGCTGGCCCGACTCGCCGCCGGTCGTCGAGAGCGACTCGGGGTGGCAAAGCTCGGACGAAAGCGGGGAGCGCGAAAGGCGGCCCCGGTCGGATCTCCGGCTGCCCGCCGCAAGGCCTTCCTCCAGGTATCGATGGAGCAGAACATGGGCTGTGCCGTGGGCGCTTGCCTGGGCTGCGTGGTCATGAGCACATCGGGTGTGCCGCAACGCGTCTGCCGAGAGGGACCGGTCTTCGCCACCGAAGAGATCGCCTGGGATGGCGCCTGGTCGTGAGCGCCGCAGTCGTGGATCTCTCGGTCGACCTGGGACGGGGACTGGTCCTGCCGAACCCGATCCTCGTGGCATCGGGCACCTTCGGCTATGGCATCGAATACGGCGACGTCGTCGATGTCGACCGGCTCGGTGGGATCTGCTGCAAGGGAACGACGCTCAAGGCCCGGATCGGCAACCCGACACCGCGTGTCACCGAGACGCCGGGCGGGATGCTCAATTCGATCGGGCTCCAGAACCCGGGCGTCGACGCGGTCATCGAGAAGTATGCCGGGACGTGGGCGACCTGGAAGTCGCCGGTCATCGTCAACGTAGCGGGCGAGTCGGTCGAGGACTACGTGGAGGTCGCCCGCCGGCTGGACGGGGTGCCCGGTGTCGCCGGGATCGAGCTCAACATCTCGTGTCCGAACGTGGGCGCCGGCGGCCTCCAGTTCGCGATCGATGCGGGCGCAGCGGGCGAGGTGACGGGCGCTGTCCGCCGCGCGACAGACCTGCCGCTGCTCGTCAAGCTGTCACCGAATGTCTCCGATATCCGACCCATCGCGCGGGCCATCGCCGACGCCGG
>SPCO01000032.1 GCA_004525275.1 Thermomicrobiales bacterium
CTGTCGGGCGTTGCGGCTGGAGCCGCGGTCGTCCCGCGTCGGTGCGTTCGATGCCGTCCGAGCACTCACGTCGGGGTAGCGGTTGATCCCGCCGCCACCACCACCGCGGCCGTAGCGTTCTCGCTCCATTGCAGACTGGTAGGCCGAGCGACCGCCCCGCGCGCCGCGGCCGGTGCCTGGGCCGCCACGACTTGCGCCGCGACGCTGTTCAGCGATGAGGTACTCCGGGATCTCCGGCTCGTCGAAGTCTTCGTCGTCCTCGATCGGCGCGCGAGATGCGCTGGACGATGGCGCGGGGGTGCCAAGCTGCGAGTCCCAGACCGAGCCGAACGGCGTCGCCCGAGGACTCCGCGGGACAGGCGCCACATCGACCTCCTCATCCCGGTCCGTATCTTCGACCGATGCCGATGCCCGGGCAGCCGGCCGGACAGCGTCGTCGACGGCGTCGTCGACGGCGTCGTCGCGGCTGTCGCCTTCGATCGTGCCGTCTTCGCCACGACCGCGACCACGACCACGACCACGACCACCGCGGCGGCGGCGGCGGCGCGGTTCGCCGCCGTCCTCAGCGGGTCCACCGTCGAGCCCGTCCTGGGCCAGATCGTCGATCGCGTCAGTCGTCGCGTCATCGAGCGCGTCGAGGGTGAAGACCTCCGCGTTGGCCATGTCGGCCTCGGTCAGTGGGCCGGCGGCACGCGACAGGCGTTCACCCGGCATTGCGACCAGACCGGCCGACTCCCCTGCGGCGATGTCGGCTGCGGCCACGGGGCTGCCGGTCCCCGACCGAGCACGTCCGCGCGTCGTGGACGCCACGGGTTCAGTGTCGCGGGCTCGACCCCGCCCTCGACCGCGACCACGGCCGACCCCGGTCCCGTCCGTCTGCTTGTCGGGCACCTCGGTCATCGACAGATCGGCTTCATCGTCGGCTACCCGGCGACCGGAACGTGAACCCTTCTCGACTCGCGCAAGCTGGACGATGTCGGTGAACAGATCCGCGACCTCGATGAGATCGGAGCTCGTGTTGCCGCGGAAGCTGATGACTTCCACCCGCACGCCTTGCTCCTGGACAGCCCGGATCGCCGGTGCGAAGTCGCCATCGCCCGACACGACGATGGCGATATCAAGGTTCCGGGCGGTCTTCATCATGTCGACGACGAGTTCGATGTCGAGATTGGCCTTGATCTTGCCGTCGCCATACTTGCGGATGTCCTTGCTGACGACCTTGTAGTTGCTGCGCCGCAGGAAGTCATGGAAGTTGCGCTGGTTCTCGTTGTCCGGATCCAGCCCCGTGTAGGCATAAGCGCGCACGAGATCGCGTCCGGCCGAGGCCGCCTTGAGCAGCGTGACGTAGTCGATGTCTACGCCGGCCGCCTTGGCCGCATAGAAGATATTCGCGACGTCCACGAAGACGGCGACGTTCTTGCTCACATTCGCTCCTTGATTCTGGGATTCGTCCAGCCGGCGCGATCGCGCAGCTCGGCCTGGATGTTCATGAGTGGCGGCTTGGGGCGGAACCCGTAGCGGCCACGTTTCGTTGGATGCTCGGACCGGCGTCAGTGAAGCCCATCCGTTGCCAACGGGCCAAGGCCTCCGAATGCGGTCGATCAGCTTCGACGACGGTACACCCCTTATTCCTGGCAGATCTGATGAGCTCCTCGAGGAGCGTGGCGGTGATCCTGTCGGCGTCATGGCCGGGGTCCACGACCAGAAGGTCGATCGTCCCGACGTAGCCACCGGCCTTGACCGAGGGTCGAAGCGCGAGGATCGCGCACCCGACGACGACCCGCTGCGCTTCTGCGACGACGATGCTGGCCTGTGGCAGATAGACCAGCTGGCGCATGAGATCGGCCGCTCCGAGCGGGCTCTCAGCACCAGCCATCGGGGCCGACGCATCGCTCAGGGCGACGACTCGGTCGATGTCCGTGACACGGGCTGCTCGGACCAGGTATTCCACGCCGACGGGTTCAACCTCGCAGGGTCTGGCGCCCATCTACCTCGCTCGGTTTCGAACGAAGCCAGACCGGGGCCCGCGGTCCGCTCTTTCGCGGCGAGCGATCGTTCGCTTGCGACGCGTCGTTGAGGGTGCGGCCGACCGGTATTGCATTCGGGACGCCGATGGGTAATATACGGCATCGCCCCGGCGGCCACTTGTGGGCTGTCCGGATGCGGGACCCGGCATCACGAATCGTGCTTGCACCATCGTCCGAGCGTGCCACCTGGGGAGGGTAGCCCGATCGGCCAACGGGCGGCCGAGATCGAAGTCTGGTTCATGCGCCGGGTCGAGCCAGGAGGTTTTCGACCGGCGACTTGGAGGAGATACAGATGAGATTGCACAAGATCAGTGCGCTCGCGGGGGTCAGCATCCTGGCCTTTGCTGCGTGCAGCTCGAGCGGGGCATCGACTGCGCCAAGCGCCGGCGGTGGCGGCGAGAGTGCTGCCCCACCAGCGTCCAAGGGCGAGCTCACGCTCGGCGTCTCGCTGCCCCTGTCGGGTGGTGCGGCGGCGGACGGCCAGCCGACCCTCAAGGGTGCACAGCTGGAAGTCGACCGGATCAACGCAGCTGGTGGCATCGGTGGCTACACGATCAAGCTGCTCCCGCTCGATCACGCCGTCGCAGGCAAGTACAACGAGCAGCAAGCCGCCCAGGACATGCAAACCTTCGTCGCCGACGATGCCGTGATCGGCGTGGTTGGGCCGTACAACTCGGCCGTCGCCAAGGTCCAGATCCCGATCAGCAACTCGGCCGGCCTTGCCCAGTGCAGCCCGGCGAACACCAACACCGGTCTGACCAAGCCCGAAGAGGGCGCACTCGATCTGCGCAAGGACTTCCCCGATCGGATCAACTACATCCGCGTCGCCGCAACGGACAGCCTCCAGGGTCCAGCAATGGCGATCTACGACTACGACACCCTGGGCCTCAAGAACCTGCTGATCGTCGACGACGTGACGACCTTCGGCAAGGGTGTCGCCGATACCTTCCAGACGAAGTTCGAAGAGCTCGGCGGCACGGTCGTCCTGCGCCAGGGTGCACCGGCCGACACGACCGACTTCAATGGGATCATCAACAGCCAGGCAGTAGAGGCCAGCCCGCCTGACGGCGTCTACTACGGCGGTGTCGTCACCTCCGGCGCCGGCCTGTTCCTCAAGCAGCTCCGCCAAGCGGGGCTGGACATCCCGTTCACGGGTCCGGACGGCATCGTCAACGGCAGCGTCAACGATGATGGTTCACTCATCAAGATCGCCGGCGCCGATGCAGCCGCGAATTCGTATGGCACCATCGCCGCGATCGGTGACTTCCCGGCCAAGGCCGAGTTCGATGCGGCGTTCGAGGAGCACTTCAGTGCCGACTCGGACTTCAAGACTCCGGGCGCCTATTCCGGGCCGGCGAACGCTTGTGCGGTCGTCCTGCTCGAGGCGCTCAAGGCGGCCGTTGACGGCGGCGCCGCCGATATGGCCGGCATCCGTGAGGCCGTCCGCGCCTACGCGAGTGACCCGGCCAACTCGTTCGATACGGTCCTCGGGCCGATCTCGTTCGATGAGAACGGCGACACCACCGTGCCATTCATCTCCTTCTACGAGGTCGATACCGCGGCCACGGGTGGAGCCGACTGGGTCTTCAAGGAGCAGCAGAGCTTCGGCGAGTAGTTCGAAGCCAATCGAACGACCGGAGGGCCACGCTCTCCGGTCGTTCTGAATCAACGTCGGATCCGTCCCGCTGGGAGATCGCATGACGAGCTCGACGGTCACTGCCGAGGCGAGGCCTAACCGGTTTCTTGTCGCCCGCCGTAGTGGCGTCGGGCCGTATCTGTTCATCCTGGCCCTGACGGTCGTGATGTACTTCGTGCTTGGGCCGAAGCAGTTCGTGAACGCCCTGACCATCGGGGCGATCTACGCCCTGGTGGCTCTCGGCTACACGATGGTCTACGGGATCATCGAACTCATCAACTTCGCCCACGGCGATGTCTTCATGGTCGGTTCCTTCGTCTCCCTGTTCGTCCTCACGAACATCCTCGGAGCGACCGGACCGGCGCCCGATCTCGCCACGATCGTGTACCAGCTGGTTGTCACGTTCGCCCTGACGATGTCCGTCGTCGGGGTCCTGGGCGTGACGATCGAGCGGTTCGCCTATCGGCCCCTGCGCAACGCGCCGCGGCTGGCACCGCTGATCACCGCGATCGGTATCTCGTTCATCCTGCAGAATGTCGTCCAGCTCATCTACGGGCCCTCGCCGATCAACACGCCCCAGGTCATCCCCCCGAGCGCGCGAGTCGACATCGCCGGGGTCAGTATCGGCTGGATCAATATCTTCATCATCGTGACGGCGATCTCGCTGATGTTCGGACTGCAGCTCTTCGTGTCGCGGACCAAGGTCGGTCGCGCGATGCGGTCCACGGCCTCCGACCGCGAGGCCGCCTCGCTGATGGGCGTGGACATCAACCGGACGATCGCGATCACCTTCCTGATCGGATCGGCCTTGGCCGGCGCGGCGGGTGTGGTCCAGGGTTTGTACTTCGGCAACATCACCTCGGCGCTCGGGTTCCAGTCCGGCCTCAAGGCGTTCACGGCCGCGGTCCTGGGCGGGATCGGCAATATCACCGGTGCCGCGATCGGTGGGTTCATGATCGGCTTCGTTGAAGTCACCGCGGCCAACTTCGGCTTCTTCGTGTGGGCCCAGGCGGCCGTCTTCATGATCCTCATCGTGACCCTGGTCTTCCGGCCATCCGGGTTGTTCGGTCAACAGCTGGGAGAGCGGGCGTGAGCGCCGCCAGCTCCCCGGCCGCGACGAGCCCGCGGGGCGTCCGCTCCAGGATCGGCGCCTTCTCGGACCGCCATCGGTCGACCAGCGTCTTCTTCGGGGTCGGCCTCGCAGCCATGGCCCTGCCGCTCATCGTCCTGCTGCCGCCCTTCAACAGCTTCAGCGGTCAAGGCGTCTGGATGGACGGCTTCACCATCGCCGGCATCTTTATCCTGCTGGCGCTGGGTCTCAACATCGTGGTCGGCATGTCGGGCCTTCTCGACCTCGGCTATGCAGCCTTCTTCGCCATCGGCGCGTACACCTACGCCCTGGCGGCTTCGCCGTTCACCGGGATCGAGATCTCCTTCTGGCCGATGCTGTTGATCGGGGCCGTCATGGCGGCCGTCTTTGGGATCATGCTCGGAGCGCCGACGCTGCGGCTCCGCGGCGACTATCTCGCCATCGTCACCCTGGGTTTCGGGGAGATCGTCCCGATCACCATCCTCAATCTGAGCAGATACACCGAGGGACCGAACGGTATCGGTGGTATCACCGCCCCGAGCATCGGCGACTTCCGGTTCCCGACCACCGGCAACCCGTGGCCGTACTACCTGGTGATGTTGGGGCTCATCATCGTCTCGATGATGCTCATCTATCGGCTCCAGGACTCGCGCCTGGGTCGATCCTGGATGGCGGTCCGCGAGGATGAACTGGCGGCGGCCGCCAACGGCATCAACACGGTCACGACCAAATTGCTCGCCTTCGCCCTGGGCGCCTCGACCGCCGGGCTGGCCGGCGTCTTTCTGGCGGCAAAGCTGCAGACCGTCACGCCAAATCTGTTCAGGTTCGACGTCTCGTTCACCGTTCTGGCGATGGTCGTCCTGGGCGGGATGGGCAACATCTGGGGGGTCGCGGTCGGCGCCTTCATCATCTTCATGATCCAGAGTGTCCTGCTGAAGCAGCTCAACATCTTCTTCGATAACGTCGACGTCCCGATCCTGAGCGACATCGACTTTCTGCAGTACCAGTTCCTGCTGTACGGCATCGCGCTGGTCGGGATGATGCTGCTGCGGCCTGAGGGTCTGTTCCCAAGCCAGCGGCGCAAACGCGAGCTGCATACCGAAGAGGACGCCGACTTTGGTGAGCATGGCGACCCGATGGGAGCGTCCCCCGAATGAGCGAGACGATGATCCCACCCTCGTCGACATCTGGAGCCGGTACGCCGGCCAGCTCGCCCGGAGCCCCGATCCTGAGCGCACGCGCCGTGACCAAGCAATTCGGTGGCCTGGTCGCCGTGCGCGACGTCAACCTCGACATCCCGGAAGGCGGCATCGTCAGCATCATCGGCCCGAACGGTGCCGGCAAGACGACCTTCTTCAATGTCGTCGCCGGGATCATCGACCCGACCGCCGGGACCGTCGCGTTCAAGGGTCGGACGCTCATCAGCCGACCCCAACGTGTCTGGCTTGAATCCGTCCTGTGGATCGTGCCGGCGATCATCGTCGCTGCGGTCGCGCTCGCCCTGGGCGCTGCGGATGCCGGGGATGACGGCCTCCTCCTGACCGCGACGGCAGTCGTGGGCGCGCTGGTCGTGACCCTCGTCGTCGCGACCATCCGACCGTCCTGGTACACGATCCTGCTCAGCCGTCTCGGGATCCTGCGCAGCGCACGGCCGAACGATGTCGTCGCGGCCGGGATGGGCCGGACTTTCCAGAACATCCGGCTGTTCCAGAACATGACCGTGTTGGAGAACATCCTCGTGGGGATGCACCTCCAGTTGAACTCGAACATGCTCGATCACGTCCTTGCCTCGCGCCGGCAGCAGCGCGAAGAAGACGCGGCCACCGCACGAGCCGGCGAATTGCTCGGACTGGTCGGCCTGGCCGGTCGAGAGAACGAGCTGGCGAAGAACCTGCCCTACGGTGATCAGCGTCGCCTGGAGCTGGCTCGAGCGCTCGGCAACAACCCAGCCCTGCTCCTGCTCGACGAACCAACCGCCGGCATGAACCCGAATGAGACAGCTGAGATGACCGAACTGATCGGACGGCTTCGCCGCGACATGGGGCTCAGCATCCTCCTCATCGAACACGACATGCGGGTGGTCATGGGCATCAGCGACCACATCCTCGTGATGGATCACGGGGAACGGATCTCCGAAGGCGCCCCGGAGGAGGTTCGTCGCGACCCGCGCGTCATCGAGGCCTATCTCGGGACGGGTGCCTCATGACCGCTGAACGGATGATCGGCGACGTCGTCCTCGAATTGCGCGATGTCCAGACCTATTACGGCAAGATCCATGCGTTGCAGGGGATCACCGCCGAGGTCCGGGCAGGCGAGATCGTGACCCTCATCGGGTCGAACGGGGCGGGCAAGACAACGACCCTCAAGACGATCAGTGGACTTCTCCATCCGAGGTCCGGCAGCGTCCATTTCGAGGGCCGGGACGTCTCGAGGACATCGGCGCACCGTCTCGTCCGAGACGGGATCTCGCACGCCCCGGAAGGTCGCCGCATCTTTTCTCGCCTGACCGTCCTGGAGAACCTTCAGATGGGCGGGTACACCCAGTCGAGCAAGGACGTGGCTGCCAACATCGAGCATGTCTTTGAGCTCTTCCCAAGGCTCCAGGAGCGCTCTGGCCAGAAGGGCGGCACGCTATCAGGGGGCGAACAGCAGATGCTCGCCATCGGGCGTGCCCTGATGACCCGGCCGAAGGTCCTCCTGCTCGACGAACCGTCGCTGGGTTTGTCACCGATCCTCATCCAGCAGATCTTCGGGATCATCCGCGAGATCAATGCCCAGGGGACGACGATCCTCCTCGTCGAGCAGAACGCGTCACAGGCGCTCGACGTGGCTGATCGAGGCTATGTCCTCCAGACCGGACGGGTGATCCTGTCCGACGACGCAAAGGTTCTGGCGGCGAACGACGATGTTCGACGAGCGTACCTCGGAGAGATCTGACCGCGATCCCTGATGGCCGACCGGCGCGACGAGTTCCAGGTTCGGTCGGTCAGCACCAAGAGCGTCGGCCGAGCCGTCCCGATCCTGACGTTCCTGGTGGGGATCTTCCTCGGAGCGGCGCTGGTAAAACCCTGGGATCTGATCTTTCCGCCAAGCAGTCCGGTCCTCGCCATACGGCCCTCCGCATCCGATCTTGAGCCCACGACACCGCCGACCACGGAACCCTCGCCGGCACCGACCGAGTGTGCGTACGCCGGCGGCTGGCGAGTCTTCGCGCTCGGTCGTCCGGACGCTTTCGGTGGCGACGGTTCGGTCATCGGGTCAAACCCGAGCCCCATCCCGTCCCAGGCCAGGGACATCGAGAGTCCACTCCGGCGTTGGATCGAGGTCGCTCCACTGGAGGCGGCAACGGGGCCGGACGACCCCCGCGTCCCGTTCGTCACGATCGTCTCCGATCGGATCGCGGGCATCAGCTACTGCCCACCGCGGGCGGGAAACGACAGTCCACCGGCAGCATCGAGTTTCACCGCCTGGCGACTCGACGAAGACGCTGGATCTCGAGCGATGACCTTGCGACAGGTCACGATCGACTCGACCAAGTCCGTCGGGGTCCCGGTCTACATCGGAGTCGGCGAACCGGACACCGTGGATGCAAGCTGGCCGCCCGGCCGCTACGTCTTCGCCGTCGGCTCTTCGAACGATTCGGGGTACGAGCGCTGGTTCGGGGTCGAGATCCGCTATCCGCCGGGCAGGCTTGGAGGGTGAACGGACGGTGGTCACCGGGGCGATCGGCCCGGTCGATGGCGGGATGATCCGGGCGCTGCCCTGATTCAGCGGTAGTACACGGACTCGCCGGACATCACGTAGGCGGCCCGGGACAGGACCACCAGTCCGATCCCGGCCAGCCAGATACCCGGCCCGTTGGTCAGGACGTCGGCCGGCGACGAGAATTGGAACGCACCGATGAACCCGAGCTCGACGACTCGCCAGACGAACCCGACCCAGCCCGCGCCCGCCAGCAATGCGAACGAGAGCCATCGATCGAGCCCGACCGGTCGATCGCCCGCAGCATACGGAAGCGCGACCAGCGCGATCGTCGCGATGCCGACCAGAAAGACCAGGATGCCGCTGCCCGCCAGTCCGTTCCCCGATTCTGCCGTGATCCCGGGAGTCCAGCCGACCTGCCACCAGGGCAGGACGCAGCCCAGGGCGATGAGCGCTCCCGCGACGGCCGCCATCGTCCGGCCACGACCCAGTGGTCGACGATGCATCGTCATCCGCCGGCGACCTCGGAGTAGACCTCGGGCTTGAGTACGCCGACGTACCGCAGGTTCCGGTACAGCTCGCCGTAGTCGAGTCCGTAGCCAACGACGAATTGGTCGGGGATGGTGAAGCCCGTGTAGTCAACGGGGATCTCAACGAGGCGTCGGGCGGGCTTGTCCAGCAAGGTGCAGATGCGCAGGCTTGCCGGGGCCTTGCCGCGCAGGTATCGGACCAGGTAATTGAGGGTGAGACCGGTATCGATGATGTCCTCGACGATGAGCACATCCTCGTCCGCGATGCTCGCGGAAAGGTCCTTCAGGATGCGGACGAGTCCGGACGATTCGGTCGCCGAGCCGCCGTACGAGCTCACCTCCATGAGGTCGATCCGGACCGGAAGCTCGATGGCCCGCATGAGATCGGCCATGAATGGCAGGGATCCCTTGAGCACGGACACGAGGGTCAGCGGCCGGCCCGCATAGTCGGCGCCGATCTGGGCGCCGAGCGCGCGGACCTTCGCCTGGATCTCATCCTCAGTCAGGAGGATCTCGGCTACATCCGCGTGCAGGCTGGCATCCTCGCTCATGCGCGTGTCGCGTTCCCTTCCGTCACCGGGCTCGAGCCCGAGCTACGTCGACGACGAGTCGGACCTCGCTCGAGAACGCCGACCTGATCCGGGTCGGACGATGCGATGTCCTCGTCGGCTTGATCACTGTACGGGGCGGCCACCTGGCCCAAGGTCCCCGAAAGCCCGTCGGCCAGTGCCAGTTTGCCGTACTTGAGCATCAGAGCCCGGAAGTCGCGTCCGTAAAAGAGCTTGATGTTGAGATCCGGGTAGAGCTCGCGCAGCCGGCGCAGTTTGCGGTTCTTCTTGCGAACCAGTTTCTGGCGGAGCGTGGTCATCTCGAGGTACAACTCGAGATCGGGCAGGAAGAAATCTGGGGAAAAACTCTCCACGACGTCGCCATCCGTGTTCCACAGGATCGGAAACGTGTCCGGCTCATACTCCCAGCGGACGGCGTAGAAATCGAGGATCCGCGCCAGTTCCGCCTCGCTGGCATGAGCGAAGGGCGTGCTCACACTCGACAACCCAAGCCAAGTCGGATCCGCGGGGCCGGGACGTTCGCCCCCCAGACGGAGCACGGTGCGCCGTCAGGAAGTCGCCATGGACGATCGCGCAGACCCATCGGCTGGAAGTCTAGCCGAGCTGACCGGTTCACGATTCGGAGCGCCGTGCCGTTCATACTCCCAGGGAGTATCATGGCCGCGAGGGCGCCGTGTGTGTGCCTGACAGAGCGTGAGGCACTGACCAGCGATGAGTCCGACCACCGGGCGACGGGCGACCCCAGCGCCCGGCCCGAGCCACTTCCGTCACAGCTACTCCAAGGACAA
>SPCO01000106.1 GCA_004525275.1 Thermomicrobiales bacterium
CTCCAGGATGCGGGCGTAACCGTCAACGTGGACGTCGTCCGGTCGGAGTTCGAAAAACTCATGCGCCAGGCCGAATCGGTCAACGAGAAGGCCGCCGAGGCGCTCGAACAAACCCTGCGGACCAATTTCGCCGACGGGGATGGCCGTCTGCCGCGAACCCTGGAGCGGTTCCTCGGCGATCGCGGCGCATTGCGCTCGATGGTGGATGAGTTGTTCGACGAATCAAAACGCGACAGCGCGATCGGCCGGATCGGATCCATGTTGGAGCGCTACTTCGATGGTGATGCGTCCAAGCTGGCCGTGTTGCTCGATCCGACCCGCCTCAACTCGCCGATGCACCAGTTCCGCAGGGAGATGACGGACGGGTTCCGCTCGCTGGAGGAGCGGCTCGTGGCCATCGAAGCCGCGGCGGCGGCTCGCGGCTCGGAGCGGGCGCGGTCCACTGCCAAAGGCGGAGACTTCGAGGACCTGCTCGAGGCTATGCTCGCCGACCTGGCTCGCGGCGCCGGCGATCTACTCGATCGGACCGGTACCGACACTGGTTCGCTGATGAAGTCGAAGAAGGGCGACTTCGTCCTGACCCTGGACGCTCGCGTCGCCCGCGGTTGCGACGTACGGGTCGTCATCGAGGCCAAGGATCGCCCGATGTCGATGCGCGCGATGCGGGAGGAGCTGCGCGAGGCGAAGGAGAATCGTGGCGCGGCCGTGGCTGTCGTGGTCTTCTCTGAAGCACATGCGCCGAGCGGGGTCGCCCCATTCAACCTCGTCGGCGACGATGTCTACTGCGTCATCGACCCCGACGCTCCTGACCCGACGTCCCTCGAAGCGGCCATCCGATTGGCGCGGCTGCTCGCGCTGGCATCGCTCGTCGAGCGCGAGGTCGAGGTGGACGCCGCCGCGATCGGAGCTACGCTGACCGCCGTTCGAGAGCAGCTCGAGGCCGTCCGCACGCTCAAAGCCCAGCTGACGTCGATCTCCAACGCGACCAAGGCGGTCTGGGTCGGCCTTGATTCGATGCGCTCGAACATCCTGGCTCGAGTCGCCGAAGCAGAGGCGGAGCTGCGAACGTCCAGCGGATAGGGCTATGGCGGACTGGGACGCCTGCCTATCGGTATCGGGACGAAGGTGCCGTTGGCCAGACCTTGTCGTTGGGGGCATCCTGTCCAGATGCACGAACGGATCGCGGCCCTGCTGCTCGCCCTGCTCATCGCCGTTCCGCTCGCCGGACCGACGAGCGCGGCGGAACCGGCGGCGACATTCGTACCGGAACCGAGTCAGGGACCACCGCCCTCGCCATCCCCAAGCGAGCAGCCCGTCGTCGAACCTGTGCCCGTAGCCCCTCCAGAGCCCGAAGCCACTCCAGAGCCCGAAGCCACTCCCGAAGCCACTCCCGACCCATCGGCTGAGCCATCCGCCGAGCCAACGGCCCCCCGGTTCGCGGCGGAGGTTCCGAAAGGTGCCCCGAGCATCAAGGATCGATATATCGTCCTGCTCCGGAGCGGTGCCGACACGAAGGCGCTCGTTGCAAGAGTCCGCCAGCGGGATGGCGTCAAGGTTGACCGCCAATTCGGGCAAACGGTCCGGGGCTTCTCAGCTCGGCTCGAGAGTGACCAGAAACTCGCCCTCCTGAACGACCCGAACGTCGTCGCGATCGTGCCCGATGAGATCGTCCAACTCGCCCAGACGATCCCGACGGGTGTGGCACGAGTGGGTGGCCAGCTGCGTGACGTCGCCGGCATCGATGGCACGGATCAGCGGGTCGATGCCGACGTGGCCATCGTCGACACCGGGATCTGGGCCGATCACCCGGATCTCAATGTCGCGGGCGGCTACAACTGCTCGACATCGGACAGGACCGCCTGGCGCGACAAGAACAATCACGGAACGCACGTGGCCGGGACCGTGGGCGCGCTCGATAACAGCTATGGCGTCGTCGGCGTCGCACCCGGGGCGCGCGTCTACGGCGTCAAGATCCTCAACGACAAGGGGTACGGACTGATCTCCTGGTACGTCTGCGGCCTCGATTGGATCCTGGCTCAACGCGACCCGAACGATGCGTCGCGCCCGCTCTTCGAGGCGGTCAACATGAGCGTCACGAAGGCAGGTTCGGACGACCACAACTGTGGTTACACGACGAAGGATGTGCTCCACCGGGCCATCTGTCGGGTCGTTGCTGGCGGGATCACGGTGGTCGCTGCAGCCGCCAATGACAGCCACCCCGCCTCGAAGAACATCCCAGCCAGCTACAACGAGGTCATCACGGTCTCCGCGCTGGCCGACACGGACGGGAAGGCTGGCGGCCTCGGCGGCAACGCCTGCTATTCCTGGGGCAGCTACGACAAGGACGACACGTTCGCCAACTTCAGCAACTACGGCGGCGATGTCGATCTGATCGCACCGGGTAAATGCATCATCTCGACGGTGCCAAACACGAGCTATGCCACGATGTCAGGCACCTCGATGGCAGCGCCCGCCGTTGCCGGCGCCGTTGCGCTCTACAAGGCGGGTCGCCCGTACGCGACGCCGGCCGAAGTCCGCGAGTCGCTCCGCTATCTCGGCAATTACGGCTGGAAGACCTCGACGGATCCCGACTCGACCCACGAGCCCCTGCTTGACGTGTCACGGATCGGAGCGCTCGGAACCTTCTCGCTGGCTTCGGCGGGCTCGAGCGTTGCGACGGTCGAAGGCGCGACCACGGCGACCGTGCCGTTCACGGTCGTGCGCAGCGGCACCTTCTTCGAGCGGGTCAAGCTGTCCGTCACCTCGGCACCGTCTGGCTGGTCGGCCACGATGAGCACCTCGAGCCTGATGGGCTGGTCCGCGACAGCCGGGTCGATCAAGGTCGTCGTGCCCTCCAACGCCAACCCGGGGACCTATGCCATCGGGATCAAGGGCACCAATCAGGGTCGCACGGCAACAGCCAACATCTCAGTCAGGGTCGTCCAGGACAACCCAACCGCGAACGCCCCCAGCGCGTCGCTCGTAGCGGGGTCGAAGATGGGTCGAACGACGATGCGCGTGCGAATCGCCTGGCCGGCCGCGACGGACCCGACGAGTGCGATCGGCGGGTACGAGGTGCAGCGTCGGGCTGGCGGAGGTTCGTGGTCGACATCGTTGAGTCGAACCGCCGGCCAGCGCGTCGCGTCGTACAACATCGGTTTCGATGCGGATTATCAGTTCAGGGTCCGAGCCGTGGATACGGCCGGCAACTGGAGCGCTTGGGCCGTGACGTCGGGCGCAGTTCGGGTCCACCCGGTGGACGACCGAAGTAGTTCGGTTCTTCGCAGTGGCACTTGGCGACGGTATTCAGCCTCGAGTGCGTGGCAGGGGACCGTGATCGGGTCTTCGAAGACCAATGCCAGCGTCAGTTTCACGTTCACCGGCTACGGATTGGCCCTGGTGGCGCCCAAGAGTACCCATCGTGGCCCGGTCCAGGTCTACGTGGATGACACGTACGTCGGCACGATCTCGATGAAGGCCAGTCCATCGGAGCGCCGGGAAGTCGTGTTCACGAAGACCTTCTCGTCGGGCGGCAGTCACACGATCGTGTTGAGACCCGCGGGCACCGGGAAGCACCCGCAATTCCGCCTCGATGCCTTCGCCGTCCTGAAGTAGCCGCGCCGCCCCGACCGGCGGATCGAGGCTCTTGACGCCTCCGTCATGCTGGTGTGAGCCACCCACCGATGGCGTGTTCCTTCATGCTTGGAGATCGCCACATGCAAGCGACGTATGCCCATCGATCGCCGCCAAACCGACGCAGGGTCCTGGCGCTACTCATCGGGCTGCTGGTCGTGAGCGGCCTCGCTCAGCCGATGGCCCGGCCCGCAGCCGCCGCCGACGCCCCATGGTTAGCAAAGCCCGGATCGGAATCATCCCGCATCGGCCAGGACACCTCGGTCGGCAGCGACCTGCCGGCGCCGAACGAACCCGTTGCCTGGCTCCTACGTGGTGAGCGAATGCACGGCGCGACGCTCGTGATCCGCGTGACGTGGGGCCGATGGACGCACCCCGACATGCCGATCGTGGCGCATCGGTTGCAACTCAGCCGGGACGGCGGCCCGTGGACCCGGACGAAGGTGCGCAGCGGAACGAACCAAGGCGCACATTACAAGATCGCCTTCGGGTCGACGTATCGGTTCCGCCTTCAGGCCGTCGACGCGGCCGGAGATCGGAGCCCCTGGGCCGTCAGCTCGCGCACGACGCGCATCTCTCGGGTCGACGATCGGAGTGCATCCGTCGTTCGAGTTGGTGCGTGGCACCATCGGAGCGACGCGAGCGCCTATCGACACACGCTGACCGGATCCGGACAGGCGGGTGCCAGCCTCGCCCGCACCTTCACGGGGTACGGCGTGGGAGTCGTCGTTCCGGCCACGCATCAGCAGCGAAACGTGGACGTTTACATCGATGGCGTCTATCGCACGACACTCCGCCTGCACGCGATCAATCCGCCCCGGAGCCGTAAGGTCGTCTACGAGGCCAGGTTCAGCGCCGGCGGCACACACACGATCGAGCTCCGGGTTCGGGCTGGTAGGCGGCCCGAATTCCGGTTTGATGCGTTCGTCATCTTGCGATAGGCGCCGCCACGGCCGTGCTTGCCCTCGTGCGCTATGGTGGCCGTCCCCGACGCTGACCGGCGCCGGGCGGCGATCGGCGAAACAACGAGGACGGACATGGCACGTGCGATGTGGAAGGGCGCGATCCAGTTCGGGCTGGTGACCATCCCGGTCAAGCTCTACCTGGCGACTGAATCCAAGGGCATCAGTTTCAACATGCTCCACAAGGAGGATCTGTCGCGGATCCAGATGAAGGTCTGGTGCCCGGTCGAGGACGACCAGATCTCAAGATCGGACACGGTCAAGGGCTTCGAATACTCCCCGGGCGAGTACGTGGTCATCACCGACGAGGACCTGGAGAACGTCCCCCTCAAGACCGTGCGGTCGATCGAGATCGAGCAATTCACCAAGGCCAAGCGCGATGACGCCGCCGTTCGTTTCGTCAAGAGTGCCTATTACCTGGAGCCGGACAAGATCGGCCGCAAGGCGTTTCACCTCCTCAAGACGGTTCTGGAAGCGGACGGACTCACCGCCATCTGCAAGGTCGTCATCAAGGACCGCGAGGCGCTGGCGGCGCTCGATCCGTTCGGTGAGACGATGCTGATGACAACCCTGCACTGGCCCGACGAGATCAGATCGGTCAGTGAGCTCGACCTTGGCGACGAGGAGTATCAGTTCAAACCCGCTGAGCTGGCGATGGCCGCGCAACTCGTGTCCGCGATGACCGGCGAGTTTGATCCGAGCCAATACAAGGATGAGTACCGTCAGGCTCTCGAGTCGATCATCGAGGCCAAGGTCGAGGGTAAGGAGACGGTCGCCATCGAGGCGCCCGAGGAGACCAGCAACCTCATCGACCTGATGGCCGCGCTCGAGGCGTCGGTCAACGCGGCCAAGACGGCACGGGAAGCGAGTTCGTCCAGGCCGGTCTCCGTCGCGGATGCCAAGGCGGCCAAGGCGCGGAGCAAGACCGCGACCGTCGCGACGCCGGCCACCGCCGCCGCCACCGAGGATGACGAGGCCGCCAAGCCGGCTCGCAAGCGAAAGTCCGCGTAGCGCTGCAGACCGGCCGGCAGTTGGGCCGACTCCGTTCACCGCCGCCGATCTCACCCGTACGCCGAAGCGCCCGGTCCAGCGCCCTCGCACGGGTATCCAGCACGAGGATGAGGCCGCGCCAGATCCAGCCGTAACATCTGCCGGCCAAGCGCGTCGTATGTCCGACCGGCCCTACCTGGAGGACATCGTCGTGC
>SPCO01000100.1 GCA_004525275.1 Thermomicrobiales bacterium
CCGACACCGTCCGTGCGATCGGCCGCTGGGACCCCGACGTCGGCGGGTGGCGGCCGAGTCAGCCCAGGTAACGCGCCGGCAGCACGGTTTCGACGGCGACCCCATCGGAACCACGCTCGACCCGGTAGGCCCGAGCGTCCGGTCGCGAGGCGACGACATCGGCCAGCCGCTCATCGCGGAAGATCAGCGCGGCGCCGTCGTCGGCCGCATAGCCGGCGGGCATCACGCCCTCGCTCACGAGGCGCTGGTAGAGCGGGCGTCGCGACGCCTCGCCGTCGTAGTGCGGTGCGTGACTGCCGGGCAGGAAGCCCAGTCCCCCGGACAACATCGCCAAACCCTTCCCCAATGAGTCGGTCGTTCCCGTCTCGAACCAGCACAGCGACCCAGCCGACAGTCCGGTCATGACCACGCCCTGCTCCCATGCTCGACGCAGCGCCCGATCCACGCCGTGGACCCGCCAGACCGCGAGCATGTTCTCCGTATTGCCACCGCCGACATAGACGATGTCCTGGTCGAGGAGGAATGCGTCGATGTCCTCGATCGTTCGGGTGAAGAGGGCCAGGTGCGACGCCTCTGCGCGCTGGGCGAAGGCCGCGTAGAAGTTGGCGATGTAGGTCGGGGCATCGCCGCTCGCGGTGGCCACGAAGCAGACCCGAGGTCGATCTCGCCCGCGGCTCTCCCGGGCGATGCTCAGGATGTGATCGTCGAGCCTCGGATTTTCGGGTTCCATGGAGAACCCGCCGCCGCCCATCGCGATGACGGTCCGTCCCGTCACTGCGAGACGACCCGGAACCCGATGTGCTTGTCGCCGTAGGTCGGTGGGTCCTCGTAGTGGCGGTAGGCGGATCGGGCGACGAATTCGTTGCTGCCCCACCAACCGCCCTTCTCGACTTTCTTCGACCCGATCGTGGGACCCGTGGGGTCATCGAGCGGGCTCGACTCGTAGTAGGTCTCGCCCAACCAGTCCGAGACCCATTCCATGGCGTTTCCGGCCATGTCCTCGGCTCCGACCCAACTGGCACCGTCCGGGTAACTGCCGACCGGCTTCGGGCCGACGCTGTCGACCACGTTCGCCCGATCGATATCGAATCGGTTGCCCCACGGATACGTGTTCGAATCGGGTCCGCGCGCGGCATATTCCCACTCGGCCTCGGTCGGCAAACGCCCAGCGCGCCAGGTGGCGTAGGCCTCGGCCTCGTACCAGGTGAGGCACATCCGGGGATGATCCGGCACGTCGCCCTGGCAGTGCAGCGGCAGCCGGGCCGTGTCCTTGCCGGCGAGCCAGATCAGGCCCTCGTCCGACCAGAGCGTCCGGTTCGTGTAGCCGCCGGCTTCGACGAAGGCGGAAAACGCGTCGTTCGTGACCTCCGTGCGATCGAGCCAATAGCCGCGGCTGAGACGCACCTCGTGGGCCGGCTCCTCGCTTGGGAACTCGGTGACGACCCAGTCCGGTGGGTCGCCGGCGGTCAATGCCGCGATCGCATCGGCCGTGGTGCCCATCGTGAACGATCCCGCCGGGACCCAGACCTGCTCGATCCCCCACCCGTCGATCCGCGTCTCCCCGGCACTTTGCCCGTCGGAGGGGACCGGGGTCGGAGCGCGCGTTGGCGCAGCGGTGGCTACGACCGACGGTGGCAGTGACGGCGTCGGCGTCGGCACCGGCGTCGGCGTCGAGATCGGTGCTGGCGTGGGGCCGACACTGCTCGGTGTTTGCGATATCGACGAAGACCCGCTGCAGGCGGCCACCGCGAGACCGGTCGCGGCGATCGCGGCGACCGCGGCGAGAAGGCGGTGCATCGAGCTCAGGGGAAGCGGGCGCGCAGCCGGGGCAGGATACGCTCGCCGTAACGGGCGATCGCGGCTTCCTGGTCTGGGCCCGGGAAGTGGAAGACGAGGTGGTCGAAGCCGTAGTCGATGTATGTGGCGATCTGCTCGATATGCTGATCGACGTCCGCTGAGACGAGCCACCGTCGGTGGGCGATCTCCTCGACGCCCTTGGCCAGGCGCTCCATCTCGCGGGGGTCCTCGACACCCATCTTCTGCTCGCCGGACAGGGCCAGGGCGGCCCACACCTTGGTGTCCTCCATGGCTCGCTGAAGGTCCGTATCGAAACTCACCTTCATCTCGATCATCCGACCGAGCGGCACCGGGTCACGACCAGCCTTTTGTGCTCCCTCGACGACGGCCGGCAGGAGCGTGTCCGTATAGAGTTCCGGACCCTTGCCGGATGTGCAGATGAGACCGTCGCCAAGCCGTCCGGAGAGTCGTGCTGCGGCCGGACCGGCGGCCGCGATGTAGATCGGGACGGGCGTGTCCGGCCGGTCGTAGATCGTCGCATCGTGAGTCCGGTAGTAGTCGCCTTCGAAGGTCACGAATTCCTCGCGGAACAGCTGCTGGATGAGCTGCACGGATTCGCGCAATCGGGCGAACCGTTCGCTCTGGTCCGGCCAGTCGATCCCGACCGGGATCTCGTTGAGCGACTCGCCGGTCCCCACACCCAGGATCACCCGTCCGGGGGCCAGACAGCCGAGCGTCGCGAATGCCTGGGCGACGACCGCTGGGTTGTACCGGAACGATGGGGTGAGCACGCTCGTGCCGAGGGTCACGCGCCGGGTGGCCTGGGCGGCCGCGCCCAGCCAGACGAGGGCGTTGGGGGCGTGGCCGTCGGTGTGCCGCCATGGCTGGAAGTGGTCGCTCGTCCAGACCGAATCGAAGCCCGACCGTTCGGCGGCGACCGCGAGGTCGAGCAGCCGGCGCGGCGGGAACTGCTCGGCGGAGGCCTTGTAGCCCAGCGTCAGGGTCATCGGTCGAGTTTGGCCGTTACAGCCTGACGCGCGGCGGACTGTCGCGGTCGAACATGTGGACCGTATCCACGAATCGGACCTGCTTTGCCTGGTAGGCCATCACCAGTGAGTGCGTCCGTGCGCCGCCACCGAAGAACGTCACGCCGTGGAGCAGGTCGCCGGCCGTGACGCCGGTCGCGGCGAAGACGAGGTTCTCGCCGGGGGCGAGGTCCTCGGTCCGATAGACCTTCGACTCGTCCCCGTGACCCATCTTCGCGCCGCGCTCGCGCTCCTCATCGGATCGGTAGCGGAACCGAGCCTGGATCTCGCCACCCAGACAGCGCAGCGCAGCGGCGGTGATCACGCCCTCCGGGGCGCCGCCCAGGCCCATGACGGCATGGATGCCGGTGCCGGACACTGCGCACGCGATCGCCGCCGAGAGGTCGCCGTCGCCGATCAACTTGATCCTGGCGCCGGCCTCGCGGACTTCCGCGATGAGGTCATCGTGCCGCTCGCGCTCGAGGATGACGACGGTGATATCGGTGACCCGACGCTTGAGGGCTTCGGCGATCCGTCCGAGGTTCTCGGTCGGCGATTCCCGGATATCGACGCTGCCAGCGGCGATCGGCCCGACGCACAGCTTTTCCAGGTACGTATCGGGGGCGTTGGTCAGGCCACCCGCCTCGGACGCTGCAAGAACGGTGATCGCGCCGGCCTGGCCATGGGCCACCAGGTTCGTCCCTTCCAACGGGTCGACGGCGATATCGACCCGGGGTACGTCGTCTCGGCCCGCCCCGGTTCGACCCACCTTCTCCCCGATATAGAGCATCGGGGCTTCGTCCCGCTCGCCCTCGCCGATGACGATCCGACCGGCGAAGTCGATCTCGTCCATCGTCCGGCGCATGGCTTCGGTCGCGGCCGTATCGGCGGCGTCCTTCTGTCCGCGACCCATGAACCGGGCGGACTCGATCGCGGCGGCCTCCGTGACCCGGATCATCTCCAGTGCGAGCATCTGTTCCATGGGACCCCTCTCTTGGGATGAGCGCCGCAACTCAGTGCCTGAAGTGACGCCGGCCCGTGAAGACCATCGCCAGGTGATGACGGTCGGCCACTTCGATGGCCATCTCATCCCGGATCGAGCCGCCTGGCTGGATGATCGCCGTCACCCCGGCGCCGGCCGCCGCCTGGATGCCGTCCGGAAACGGGAAGTAGGCATCCGACGCGAGGACCGCCAGCCGAGCTCGATCGCCGGCCCGGCGGAGCGCGATCTCCACCGACACCAGGCGACTGGCCTGACCGGCGCCGACACCGACCGTCGCACCGTTCCGGGCGAGCACCACGGCGTTGGACCGGACGTGTCTGACCGCGCGCCACGCGAACAAGAGGTCGGTCAATTCCTCAAGCGTCGGCCGCCGCTTGGTGACGACCTGGAGCCGGCCACGGTCGAGCCCCAGATCGTCCACGGTCTCGACGAGGAGACCGCCGGCGACACGCTTGAAATCGAGGCTGGCGATGCCGTAGTCGCGCATCCCCTCGGTCGGATCAGGCGGGATGGCCAGGAGTTCCAGGCCGGGCTTGCCGCGCAGGATGCCGATCGCCGACTGGCTGAAGCCGGGCGCCACGACTGCCTCGTAGGAATTCGCGGCGATCTCGCGTGCGGTCGCTCCATCCAGCTCGCGGTTGACGCCCACGATCCCGCCGAACGAGGCAACCGGATCGGTCTCGAGCGCATGTCGATACGCTTCGACGAGCTCGTCGTGCGAGGCCAGGCCGACCGGGTCCGTGTGCTTGACGATGGCCACGGTCGGCGACGTGTAGTCGCGGGCGATCCGGTACGCGGCGTCGAGGTCGAGCAGGTTGTTGAACGACGGCATCTCACCCTGGAGCCTGGTCGCGTCGGCGAGCGTCCCGCTGCGATGCGTCGTCTCGCGATAGAACGCGGCTCGCTGGTGGGGGTTCTCGCCGTAGCCAAGGTCGTCCACCTTTCGGAGGACGAGGGCGAGCTGGCGCGGAAACGTGTTGCCCGAGATCTGGTTGAGATAGGCGGCGATCTCTGCGTGGTAGGCGGAGATCGTGCTGAACGCCTCGGCCGCGAGCCGGGCCCGGGTCTCCGTGCTGACCACGCCAAGCTCGCGGATCTCGCTGATGATCTGCGGATAGTGCTCCGGGTCCGCAACGGACGCGACCCCAGCGGCGTTCCGTGCGGCCGCACCCAGGAGGGCGGCTCCGGCCACGTCGATCATCTCGATGGCCTCATCGAGCCCGATCAGCGCGACCCCGATCGCGGGCGCGAATGGCTTGACGTTGACGACGACGACGTCGATAAGGCCGATGCCCTGCGCCTCCAGTTCGTCAAGCTGATCGGACACGTCGCGCCGGGCAAGGATCCCGGCATAGATCCCGTGATGGAACGTCTTGACCTGGCCGCCGACATCGGGCTCGCCCTGGGTCAGCGACGAGACCGACTCGACGGTGATGCCCTCGGTCGCGAGATAGTCCCGCGTGCCGTCGGTGGCGACGACGTCGAGACCTAGTTCGAGCAATGCCCGCGCAAGCTCGACGATCCCGTCTCGGTTGGCCACTGACAACAGGGCTCGCACCCGGGCCTCCTCCCGATCCCGTGGTTGGCGACGCGTCAGCGGGGCCGATCGGCTCACTCCCCGGACGGACGCGACGGCGCCGCATCGTTGTGGCCGAGTATACCGCCCGACACGTGGCATACTCCGTAAACTCATCAACTCGCGACCACGAGGTCAGCCCGTGAAGCTCGCCCCCTGGGACTACCTGTTCGAATCGTTCAGCGAAACGAACTTTCCGGATATCTTCCACCCGACCTGGATCGCTTCGCTGGTCCTGCTCGCAATCCTGTCCATCCTGTATTACACCCGTACGCGGGCACTGCACCGCCACCCACCATATCTGGAGATGTGGGAGTGGTTGTGGTGGACTGGCCTGATCACGTTCAGCTTGGTCATCGTCGAGTCGCTCTTCATCTTCGACTTCTTCCTCGTCCTCGTGACGCTGATCATCGGTCTGGGCGCGCTGGTCTGGATCCGGTTCATCCGGTTCCCGCCGTCCTTCGCGGCCTATGAGACCAAGCTCGCCCGCGAGCGATACAACAAGCAGCGCAAGTACGCGGTGCCTGACGCGACGATCAAGAAGCGTGGCGGCGGCCGGCCGCAGCGCTCCCGGCGCCGCCGGCGCTAGG
>SPCO01000148.1 GCA_004525275.1 Thermomicrobiales bacterium
ATTGATCGGGATCGCTCATCCAGACATGCGTGAGGATCTCAGGGCAGCCTCGCGGCGCGACCACGTGATCTAGGCGCGCGGACCGCGCCTCCGTGACCACAGCGCGGTCCGAGCGTGCAGGAGTGCCGCCAAAGCCACCAGTGCCGATGACCAGGTCGGGATCGTCCGCGCGACCACGTCCGGGAGGAAGATATCCGAGACCTCACCGCGCGTGGCGCCGAGCCGTTCAGCCAGAGGCGTGAGCGGGCAGGTCCGGTCGTTGCCTAGGAAGACGGCCGCTTCAACGGCCACAGCGGCGGCGGCGGCCGCTACCGTTCGATCGCGGCGACCGACGATCCCGGTCACGACAAGCCACAAGATCGCGCTGAGCTCGATCAGGAAGATCCCGGAATGAAGGGTCTTGATGGCCACGAGGGCGCCGGGCCTCCCCTGCGCGCCGGTCACGCGGCCGGTCTCTGACGGCTGCCCGCGGTTGTCAACCGTCCTGGACGCCCAGGGCCACGGCCACGAGGTCTTCTCCCCAACGGGCGGCTCGCTCGGTTTCGCCGGCGACGAGCTTGTTCTGCCTGTCCACGAGAAAACTCTCAGGCTCTGCGACGATCGAGAAGCCGTGTCGGCGCAGTTCTCTTTGGATCCCGCCGGAAGCTCGTCCGGTGAGCAGCGCCGGCGCGTCGATCCGGGTGTCGAACGCGGCCGCCCGCTTGTCGCGGACGTCGCGCGATGCTCGGAACCATTCACGCAACCCGGGCCCTTCAGCGTCTGGCTCAAAGGTCAGGCCGCTGCCTGGCTTTGCCGCGGCCTCGAGCGCCCCTTGACGGGATTTTGCGCGGGTCATGCCGTGAACGTGCGTCGGCCCTCCGACAACGACGAGGTCTGCCCACGCCACGAGTTCGTCGCTGGCGTCCTTGACGGCGACCACCCGAACGTCGTCCCGAGCGGTGATCCCGTCAGCGATCCCGTCAGCGACGGCATGGGTGTTCCCATACATGGACTCGTAAACCACCAGGGTCCTCATTGAGCGGCCTCCTTCCTGCCATGCTCAACGCTGCGTTGCCCCGAAGCGCGGCGACTAGGGCCGAACGTCCCGATTCCATCCTCCGCAGGATGCTGCGCATCGCCAACGAGCCGCGCCCTCGGAGTCAGAGTCCGGTCGGACCTTTGAGTCGGGCGACGTAGGCCGCCGCCTGCGCTCGACGCTCGAGATTGAGCTTGGCGAGGATCGAGCTGACGTAGTTCTTGACCGTCTTGTCCGAGAGGTAGACGTCGGCGGCGATCTCCTTGTTCGTCTTGCCCTCCGCGACCAGGGCCAGGATCTTGCGCTCCTGCGCGGTCAACGCCGCGAGTTCGTCGGGCTGGTCTGATGTCGCGATCCTGCGCATGCGCTCGAGGACCTTGCCGGTGACCGCCGGGTCCAGTAGGGATTCGCCGCGACCGACGGCCTCCAGTGCCGCGACGAGATCGCGGGCCCGGACCTGCTTGAGCAAGTAGCCACTGGCGCCGGCGATGATCGCGGCGAGGACCGCTTCCTCGTCCGGATAGCTCGTGAGCATGACCACCCGAGTCTCGGGAAGCTCGGAGCGGATCTCGCGGCAGGCCTCGACCCCGGATCCGTCAGGTAGACGCACGTCCATCACGACAAGGTGCGGATGAAAGCGCCTCGCCGCCTCGATCGCCTCCGCGACGGTGCCGGCCTCTGCCACGACCTGGAACCCCGGCCGCCGATCGAGCATCGCGGACAGGCCCTGACGAACCACTTCGTGATCGTCCACGACGAGGATCGTCATGGTCTGGCTGGCTGGCTGCGTCGCTTCGCTCATCTGTCCTCGTTCTCGCTGGCGTCCATCGTTGGATCGTACGGGAGGACGACCGAGACGATGGTGCCTTCGCTCCCGCTGTCGATCTCGATGGTCGCATGGATGCTCGCGGCTCGCGCGCGCATGTTGCTCATGCCCTGATGGCCGAACCGATCGCCGTCCGACGTCTCGAACCCCGTGCCATTGTCGGTCACCGTCAAGCGCAAGTGGGAACGATCGCCGGAGACGAGGACCAGGGCACGAGACGCCCCGGAATGGCGGGCGACGTTACTGAGGGCCTCGTTGACGATACCCAACAGTGCAGCAGTCGCCCCCTGCGAGGTTTTGGCGACGGCTTCGTCTGTCTGAAGCTCGATATCGATCATCGAGTTGTGACGGAACTCCGTGGTGATGGCGGCCAAGCCGGCGACGAGACTCGTACCACTCAGCAACTCAGGGCGAAGGCCATAGACGAAGTTCCGGATATCGATGATCGCCAGATTCAGGTTTTCGATGGCTCGCTCGACGCGAAGCGCGACCTCCTGCGGATTCTCCTCCAGCAGCTCTGGAACGTCCTCCAGCGACAGACCGACGGCGTAAAGGCCCTGGATGATCCCGTCGTGGAGGTCCTGACTGATACGCTCGCGTTCGTCGATGATCGCCAATCGCTGCACCTGCTCATGGAGTCGGGCGTTCTCGATCGCGATGCCGGCATGGCGCGCGAAGATCTCGACCAGGGCTTGATCGTCGCTGGAAAACTCCTGCCCGTCTGCCTTGTCCGTGAGGTACAGGTTGCCAAGGGACCGCCCCTGCACCGCAACGGGGACGCCGAGAAAGCCGTGCATCAGCGGGTGGTTCGGCGGGAAGCCATAGCGTCGGACATCGGCTGCGATGTCCGGGATCCGGAGCGACCGATTCTCACGGATGATGAGACCCAGAAACCCGTGGCCACTCGGCGGCGGACCGATCCGGGCCCGGGTCAGCTCATCGATCCCCGATGTGATGAAGCGCACGATGACCCGATGGTCGTCCACGATCCCGAGAGCCGCGTAGCGTGCCCCAACGAGCGGCCGAACCCGGTCGACGATGACCTGCAGGACCTCGTCAACTGAGGCCAATCCGGCGATCGCGCGGGTCGCTGCATCGAGGGCGTCATAGACCTGGCCCCCCGCGGCCCGGGGCTCGATTGCGTTCACGACTCGCAGCCTAGCAGAGGGCCCGGCATCTCGGAGGTCAGGCCACCCGGCCCGTCAGAACCGGCCGGATGGACCGTGAACCCACGCGGGGCCCGCCCCGAGGATGGTGACATGGAAGCACTCCCGGAGCCACAGGCTCGACGGGTCCTGCTGGCAGTCGACCTGACGAATGCTTCACGCGGAGCGATCGATGAGGCGATCCGGCGGGCCGTCGCGGATCGAGCGGCGCTTGTCGTATTCAGCGTGGTGGAGCGGTCCAACCTGCATCTGCCGGGTGGGACGACCCGCCGTGTCGACCAGGAACGCGATCGGCTGGAGGCCGGCGTCCGTGAGATCGTCCTTCGCGCTCGCCAGGCAGGTGTCGCGGCGACCTATTTGATCTGGGAAGGCGACCCAGCCGAATCGATCATCGAGGCGTCGATCACCGAGGAGGCGGACCTGATCGTGCTCGGCTCCCGTCGACGGACCGACCTGCGACGCCTGTTGCTGGGCAGCGTGTCATCCGAGGTGACCAGGGCCGCGCCATGTCCGGTCATCGTGGTGCCCGCGTGACGGTCACCACGGTCGAACTCTTCTATTCGATCCTCGCGATCATCGCGCTGATTCTTGTCGGACTCACCCTCGTCGTCCGACTGCTGGCCTTGGGCTCGACCCGGGCCCGGTCCTGGTATGAGGCGATCGGCGCGATCATCGGACCGGGTGCCATCGGGATGGCCTTCGTGGTGGCGGCCCTGGCCACGGTCGGGAGCCTGTACTTCTCCGAGATCGCGCACTTTGAGCCGTGTCGTCTGTGCTGGTATCAGCGCATCGCGATGTACCCGCTCGTGGTCATCCTGGGCATCGCGGCCGTGCGCCGGGACGATGGCGTGAGCATCTACGCCCGCGCCCTGGCTGGCATCGGCGTGATCATCTCGACCTATCACCTGGCCCTCGAGTGGATCCCGTCGCTCGACACCGGCGCATGCGGCGCTGGGCCGTCGTGCTCGATCGTCTGGTTCCGGGAATTCGGCTTCGTCAGCCTTCCGCTCCTCGCGCTCGCGGCCTTCCTATTGATCTTCACCTTGCTTTCCGTCCGGGACCCGGGGGAAGGAGATCCCGAATGACCTCCAGATCGCGTTCCTCGCGCCGAGAATCCCGTCGTGCTGAGGCCCGAGGATCCACCGCCCGTTGGTTGATGCCGGTCGTCGCGATCGTCATCGTCGGCGTCGCCGCGATCGCGATCATCCTTGGTCAGAACAGTTCGAGCAGCGAAGCCAGTCCTGGTCCATCAACGCCGGCGGCCGGTCCGCCACAGATCTCCGGCAATTCGCTGCCCCTGTTCAAGTCCGCGGTCGGCGACGCGGCCACGGGTTTGGTGGCGCCAGTCGCTATCGGCCACGACGACGCTGGCGCGACCGTCACGATCGAGCCCTCCGGCCGGACGAAACTCGTGATCTTCGCAGCCCACTGGTGCTCGCATTGCCAGCGCGAGATCCCGGTCCTCCAGGACTGGATCGACGCCGGTCGGGTGCCCAGCGGCGTCGACCTGGTGTCGGTCTCCACGGCGATCGATCCGACCGCGCCAAACTATCCCCCTGGCGCCTGGTTCGAGCGCGAGGGTTGGACGGTGCCGGTCATGGTCGATCCGACGGGTTCGGTCGCCAAGGCGTACGGCCTGAATGCCTACCCGTACTTCGTCGTGCTTGATGGCGAAGGTCGTGTCACCGCCCGGCTGACGGGCGAGG
>SPCO01000003.1 GCA_004525275.1 Thermomicrobiales bacterium
CTTCGATCTCGAGATGATGCGCGAGCTCGGCTACTGCACCGGCATCGAGAACTACTCGCGCCACCTGTCGCGCCGCGAGGCCGGATCGAGGCCCTGGACGCTTCTCGACTACTTTCCGCCGGATTGGCTCCTCGTCGTCGACGAATCGCACATGACGATCCCGCAGGTCGTCGGCATGTACAAGAACGACCGGACGCGCAAGGAGATCCTGGTTGACTTCGGGTTTCGGCTGCCATCCGCCCTGGACAACCGACCGCTGACCTTCGAGGAGTTCCAGGCCACCGTTCACCAGGCGATCTACATGAGCGCGACACCCGGTCCCTATGAGCTCGAGCGCAGCGATCGGATCGTCCAGCAGCTCATTCGGCCGACCGGGATCGTTGATCCGCAGATCACGGTCCGCCCGACGGACAGCCAGATCGACGACCTGCTCGAGGAGATCCGTGGTCGCGTGGAGCGCGGCGAACGGGCCCTCGTCACGACCTTGACCAAGAAGATGGCGGAGGATCTGACCGACTATCTCAAGGAACTCGGGGTCAAGGTCCAGTACCTGCACAGCGAGGTGGACACGCTCGAACGGGTGGCCATCCTGCGGGACCTTCGGCTCGGGGTTTTCGACGTCCTTGTCGGGATCAATCTGCTTCGCGAGGGGATCGACCTGCCCGAGGTGACGCTCGTCGCGATCCTCGATGCCGACAAGGAAGGCTTCCTGCGTTCGGCCTGGTCGCTCATCCAGATGATCGGCCGCGCCGCGAGGAACACCGGAGGCGAGGTCATCATGTACGCCGACCGGGTGACCGAATCGATGCGCGTGGCGATGGACGAAACGGATCGCCGCCGCGAACACCAGGAGGCGTACAACCTGGAGCGCGGCATCGAGCCGACGACGATCGTCAAGGGCATCCGCGACATCAACGAGCGCCTGCGGGCCGTGGCCGAATCGACGGTCGTGTATGCATCCGAACGCGGTGGCGAGTTCACCGATGCGGATCGCAAGAAGGTCGAGGCCCTGGTCGCGAAGATGGAAGCCGAGATGAAGTCCGCCGCGAAGCAGCTCGAATTCGAACGTGCCGCCGCGTTACGGGACGAGATCCAGCAGATCCGCCTGCGGGTCCTCGAACAGGATGCCTCGATCACCGTGGGCCGGGCGGCCGAGAAAGCAGGCAGGGAAGCGTCCGGTGGCCGCGGTCTGACCGATGCGGCGGACCGAGCACGCGGGCGACGAGGCGCTGCTGCAGCCGTTGCGGCCGGCCCGGCGATGGAAGTCACGAGCGTCACCGTGCTGCCCGCGGACGAAGAACCGGCGGAGACCCTCGACGGCACCCCGGTCGACCCGGAAGCGGACGAGGGTACGGCTGCAGATTGGCTGCCGGGTATCCGCGACGAGCACGAGGACGAGACCGGCTGGCAGGCCCGCTGGCTGGATCGACCGACCTGGGACCGGACGGTCACCCCGAACATCCGAAAGCGGACGGGCCAACGGTCGGGTCGCCGGCGCTGACGGTTCGTGCCGTCGTGCACGCCGGCGCTGAACCGCTTCCGCGAACACCCGTTCTGTTTGACCCGTATCCGCTACACTTCACGCGTGCCCCAGGATCGACTCGTCGTGCGCGGCGCGCGCGAACACAACCTCAAGAACGTGGACGTCGCGTTCCCGCGCGACCGGTTGGTCGTCATCACGGGTCTGTCGGGCAGTGGCAAGTCCAGTCTCGCCTTTGACACGATCTATGCCGAGGGGCAGCGCCGCTACGTCGAGAGCCTGAGCGCCTATGCCCGCCAGTTCCTCGGTCAGATGGAGAAACCGGACGTCGATCAGATCGACGGGCTCTCGCCGGCCATCTCGATCGATCAGAAGGGGGCGTCGCGCAACCCGCGCTCGACGGTCGGCACGGTCACGGAGATCTACGACCACCTCCGGCTCCTGTTTGCCCGGATCGGCATCCCGCACTGCCCCGACGGCCACGCCATCGAACGTCAGAGCGTCCAGCAGATCGTCGATCAGGTCCTGGCTCTGCCGGAGGGGACCCGGCTGCTCGTGCTCGGGCCGCTGATCAAGGACCGAAAGACCGAGGGCGATCGAGTCTTCGACGCAGCCCGACGACAGGGGTTCGTCCGGATCCGGGTGGACGGCGAGATGGTCGATATCGCGGACGCGCCCAAACTCGACAAGTACAAGCGCCATTCGATCGAGGTCGTGGTCGATCGTTACGTCATCCGCCATGCCGAGGCGCCCGAGGACGCACTGCGGGCCGCCGATGGCCGTCCGATCGACGTGGAGTCCGGGCAGGTGATCCCTGATCCAGACGCTGGCCGATTAGCTGACTCGATCGAGACCGCGCTCCGGCTTGGGGAGGGGATCGTCCTCATCGCACCCGCCCCGCGCGATGGCGAGCCGCCCGACTTCGAGGAACGACGTTACAGCGAGCGGTACAGCTGCCCCTACGACGGCTACACCGCGGACGATCTCGAGCCGCGCAGTTTCTCGTTCAATTCGCCGCACGGTGCGTGCCCCGGCTGCGCCGGCCTCGGGACGAAGCTGGAGATCGACCCGGATCTGATCGTACCGGACCGATCGAAGAGCCTCGCCACCGGGGCCCTCGTGCCGTGGGCACGGATGCCGACCGACGCTTCGTGGCGGCTCAAGATCCTCGAGGCCATCTGCGCGGCACACGGCTGGGATTTCGATGCGCCGATCCGCGATCTGCCGGACGAGGCGGTGGACTACGTGCTCCGGGCCAAGAAGGACGAGAAGGTCATCGTTCGGTACCGCACGGAGCGTGGCGAAAACACGTACAAGGCGACATTCGAGGGCGTGGTGACGAACCTCGAGCGTCGATACCGCGAAACCGATTCGGACTACGTCAAGGCGGAGCTGGAGAAGTTCATGGTCAGCCGGCCGTGTCCGGTCTGCGTCGGCAAGCGGCTCCGGCCGGAGATCCTCGCGGTCTCCATCGGCGAGCACAACGTCTGGGACGTTTCGACGATGTCGATCACGGACGCGCTGCACTGGTCCGCAGGGCTCGAGGCGAGCCTGACCGACCGGGAGCGGACGATCGCCCACCAGCTGCTCAAGGAGATCGGAGCCCGGCTGGGCTTTCTCGTCGACGTCGGGCTCGATTACCTGACCCTCGACCGGACGAGCGTCACCCTGTCGGGCGGCGAGGCCCAGCGGATCCGTCTGGCGACCCAGATCGGGACGACGTTGATGGGTGTCCTGTACATCCTGGACGAACCCTCGATCGGCCTGCATCAGCGCGACAACGCCAAGCTGATCGCGACCCTGACCCGCTTGCGCGACCTCGGGAATACGGTCCTCGTCGTCGAGCACGACGAGGAGACGATCCGGACCGCCGATTGGGTCGTCGACATCGGGCCTGGGGCAGGGGAGCACGGCGGCGAGATCATCGCCAATGGGCCGCTCGAAGTCGTCCTGCAGGAGCCGCGATCGATCACCGGCGCATTCCTGCGCGGCGATCGCTCCGTGGAGATCCCCAGGAAGCGACGCAAGGGCAGCGGCAAGTCGCTCAGGGTGCGCGGCGCCCGGGAACATAACCTGCGCGACCTCGATCTGAAGGTCCCGCTCGGTACGTTCGTCGCGGTCACCGGCGTGTCGGGCAGTGGCAAGAGCACGCTCGTGACCGAGGTTCTCTATCGGGCGCTCGCACGGGAGCTCAACGGGTCGCGTGAGCCGGTCGGCGCTCACGATGCCCTCGACGGTGCCGAGAACGTCGACAAGATCATCGAGATCGACCAGAGCCCCATCGGGCGCACTCCGCGATCGAACCCAGCGACGTACGTCGGGCTGTTCACGACGATCCGCGAACTGTTCGCCGGTGTCCCCGAATCGCGCCTGCGCGGCTACATGCCGGGTCGCTTCAGCTTCAACGTCAAGGGCGGCCGCTGCGAGCATTGCAAGGGTGACGGCATCCTCAAGATCGAGATGCAATTCCTGCCCGATGTCTACGTGCCGTGCGAGGTCTGTCAAGGCAAGCGCTACAACCGAGAGGCGCTCGAGATCCACTACAAGGGCAAGTCGATCGCGGATGTCCTGGAATTGACCATCGCGGAGGCGCTCGACTTCTTCAGCGCCGTGCCCAAGGTTCGGGCGAAGCTGCAGACACTTCATGACGTGGGCCTTGGCTACGTCCATCTGGGTCAGCCGGCCACGACCCTTTCAGGCGGCGAAGCGCAACGGGTCAAGCTGTCGACGGAACTGTCGCGGCGAGCGACCGGACGGACGCTGTACGTGCTGGACGAGCCAACGACCGGACTCCATTTCGCCGATGTCGAAAAACTGCTGCAGGTCCTGCATCGGCTGGTCGATACCGGTAACACGGTGCTCGTGATCGAGCACAATCTCGACGTCATCAAGACCGCCGATTGGATCGTTGATCTTGGGCCGGGGGGCGGCGATCGTGGCGGTCGGATCATCGCCGAGGGAACGCCGGAGAAGATCGCGGCGATGAAGGGTTCGGCGACCGGCGAGTATCTCGCCCGGGTCCTGCGCGGTGAGCCGCTCGTGCCCTTGTCCGACGTCACGTTTGCCGAAGAGGCCGGGCGCGGAACGCCGGGCAACGGTCGAGCGACTGACAAGATCGTCCGGATCGCCCCGTCCCGGAAACGCGCTTCGGCGGCGCGCGCCCGCTGAGGTCCTGATCGGGCGGCGGCCGAACTCGAGGTCCAGAATCTCCAGGCAGGTGGCCTGTACACCTGCGTTCGACCTGAGCGCACCCTAACCACTCGACCGTGCCAAGCACTCGCTGTAACACCGCGGCCCCGATCGCGTCTTTCAGTCGGCACCGAACGAAGCGCTGCTCAACAGGGAGGTCGGGATGACTGAGGCACCAGTACAACCACTGCGGCTCTCGTACCAGGTGATCATCGCGATCGCGATCGGTTGCATCGCGCCCTTCACCGGGTTCGCGTGGCCGTTCGCGTTGCTCACTGGTCTCGTCCTTGGCCGGGATGATCAGGATCGGAGGACCGGGACCCGGGTGTCCGTCCCCGCAAGGCTGCTCAGGCTACTCGCAGTGACCGGGGGCGTCCTCGCCATGCTCTTTGCCGGAGCGATACTGGGTGGGCTCATCGCATTCGGGATCGTCTGGTTGGTCGTCATCTCCGAACGACTGACGGTCGACGTCGCTCCCACCGATCGCGTGATGGCCCGACTCATCCTGTCGATCGGCGCCGTGGTCGGGTTTTTCGTTCTGGGTGCCTTCGTCGACGTCAACTTCTCCCTCGGGCTCGGGCAATGACGAGATCGGCTCCAGCAGCCGCGGGCGCTCGCGGTCGGGCCTTGACGCTCGGTATTCTCATCGTGGCGGGCTCGCTCGTCCTCGCGGTGGCGGCCTGCTCCGCGATACAGGCCAGAGAAGCAAGCGAGTTCTTCTCCGGATTCAGTCCGGATGACGTCCAAACCTCGATCAACTCCACGGCGAATGGACCGCAGTGTGGCGGGTACGGATTCTCCAGCGGTGAGACTCGGCTGGGGTCGTTCGGCGGCGCAAACACGGCCGAACTCACGCTATCGTGTGTGAATCCGGGCGATGGCACGGCGCTCGCCCAGGTATCGGCCGCCGCGATCGAATCGGAACTCGCTCACCCTGGCGCAACGGTGTCCGTGACGCGAACAGGGACGTCGGTCACCGGCGCCAGGGTCGCCGACCTCTGGGAGTACACCTCGAGTGGGATCCGTGGACGGATCAGCGTCGAGGTTCACCCAGGGCCCGACGGGCAGTACGAAGTGGTCGTGCACATCGACGAGCCGCCCAAAGGCGAGCTTGAGGGCCCGAGTCCGGTCGTCTCGGCGGGACCCGACGTCTAGAGACGAGCTCGCCCCAGCCATCTCGGCGATCGCGACCATGCAGGAACCTCTTGGCACAGGTCTCAGCCGGGCGGCTAGCATAGGCAGATGCCGGATATCGACTTCGCCTTCCTCGCCGATGCCGCCGAGACGGTTCCCGGCCAGAAGTTCCACGTCCTCGGTGGGGGAGTCGCGCGGATCGGTGGTCGACGGTTTCCACTCCGGCACCCGCATATGGCCCTGGTCATCGGGCTGCAGGTGACGTCGCCCGAGACTGATCGTGAGCACGAGATCCGCTTCGTCCTGCTCGATCCGGACGGTGGGGAAGTCGCCGGCGCAACCGGGAGCCTCAAGGCCCGCAGCCAGCGCGATGCGCGCGATGCCGTGCTGACATTCTCGATCGACCTCTGGAACCTGACCTTCCCCGCCCCTGGTGACTATTCCTTCCGGATCCTCGTCAATGGATCCGAACGCAAGCGGCTTCCACTCCTGCTGCTGGCTCCGCCGGAGAAGGCCGGTGATGGCGTCGATGTCCTCGGCACGAAACCAGCCGATGACTAGGCGCGGATGAGCGGACGCGAATGAGCGAGACCCGGGTGGTTTCCTTGCCCAGACGACCGGCTCGCCATGAGCACCCGAACATCGATGAGGCCGGCCTGGTGGCCGCTCGTCATGGCGACCGGGTTCTGGCGGCTGCCCGCGATGCCGGAGCGACTCGCTGGGTGGCCTATTTCGAGCCGATGCCCGACCGCTTGCGCGACGACGACGTCGTTGCCCTCCGGGCTACTGCTGTCCGGTGCCGCGCGGCGTACGGCGTCAAGGATTCCGTCCGCGACGCGCTCCCAGCAAGCGCCACCGAGCCCTTTCTCGATGCCATCGACCGCCTCGTCCGTGAACTGAACCGGCCCAGCGAATGAGCGGGGGGACAGGGTCGTGGGCGCACCGTCGTCGGGACCAGCCGTTGGCCTCCCACGGGTCCCGAGGTTCGGCTGGGGCCTCTTCGGCACGCGGAGATCCCCAAGTCCGATCGTTGCTCGAGCTTCAGCGTCTGGCCGGGAACCAAGCCGTCGTCGCCGCGATCGGTTCATGGCGGAATGGCCGGATCGTCATGGGGGTCGAGCACAGCGACCTCAAGCTGCACCCGTCCGCCCCGCCCGACGGCTTGGGCAAGATGCGCGCTCTCAAGAATGGGCAGGGGATCCTCGGGCTCACGATCCGCTCGATCGAGCCGTCGCCCCCGCTGCTCCGCCCGGAAGCTCCGGTGCAGACGGAGGCCGGCTGGACCTGTAAAACGCGAAAGACTCGCGTGCCAGAGCCCTATTTCGAGGTGTATTGGCCAACCAAGGGCCGCCACGCTGTCTCGCCGGGAATCACTCTCGACGTGGGCGCGGATTGGGACGCGAAGCTCAAGCAGGGCGAGGACGAACATGTCGAGGATACGACCCTCGGCTGGCAGCAGACGTGGGGCCAGGTTGGCGCGAAGGTCAACGAGTTGGCCCAGGCGCCGGGTCCCCCGAAGCCGACCGAGGCCGAGGCGCGGCGCGACCTATGGGCGCGCTTCGCCCATTCCCTGCCCAAGGATCTCCGACCGACCGGGGCCGAACCGAGCGAGGAGGCGCAGACCGCCAAATGGGGCTTCGAACCCAAGACCACGCTCTTCCGACGATTGTTCGACGCGACCGTGGCGCGGGACACCCGGAACTGGCATCTGCCCGGGACCACCGTGGAGTTCGATGGCAAGAACGAGATCCGTAGCCTGGTCGATGGGTCATCCAAGATTGGGGAGGTCAAATCAGAGGACCTCATCAAGGAGATTCGAGCCAAGACAGCGAAATAGGGGTCTGGTCACTGGCTACGTGCGAGTGCGTCAAGTGGCCGCCGTCCCCTCGATCCCGAGTTCCGCTGGGCTAAAGGCCTCAAGCAGGAACGGGGACGGCACGCTCGGGTCATACAACAGGGTCAGCGAATGCCGCGCCCGGGTCCAGGCGACGTACCCGAGCCGCCGCTCTTCTTCGTAGGCGCGGATCGGATCATCGGACTGGCTCACCGCACGGGCGCTTGGGAACCGGCCGACCTCCATACCGGTGACAAGGACGTGATCGAACTCCAGACCCTTGGTCGCGTGGGCCGTGGCGAGCGTCAGCGGTGCGTCATCCCTGCGCAGCTTCGCCAAACGGGCCTGCGCGTCGCGAATCGCGTCCGTCAGGCTCGCGAAGTCGAGGCCAACGGCCCAGCCGAGGAGCGCTGTCGCCAGCTCGAGACGGGCGTGGTCCAGCATGTGCGCCGAGCGAACAAGACCGATGGCAACGAGGAGCGGCATCCTGGCGGAACTGCTGGCGAACGCCGCGTCAACCTCCCGAAGCAAACCGTCGAGATGGGCGGAGTCGATCAGGAGCTCGATCCTCGGTGCTCGGAACGGCAGGCCGAGCTGCAGCGCGACAACGACGGCCGGTAGCAGCTCGCGGTTGGTGCGAGCCAGGATCGCCCTGGTGCTGTCGTCCTCGGGCCAGGTCCGCACGACGCGCTCGATGCGGACGGTCTCGTCCCCTGCATCGGGGGCGAGGATGAGCCGGCCGGCCGTCGCCGGGCCCGCCCGGATCGTCTTCGCGAACCGCTCGCCGTTGTGTTCGACCAGCCGTACGGCCCGTTCCACCACGATCCCGGGACACCGGTAGTTGACCTGCAGGTCCACCCGGCGGAGTCCGGGCAGAAGAGCCTCGAGACTGAGGATCCTTCGCACATCTGCGAGCCGCCAGCCATAGATCGACTGGTCGTCGTCACCGACGAGGAAGATCCGGTTGACGGGCGCGGCCAGGAGGAGCGCAAGCCGGAGTTGCGCCCGATCGACGTCCTGGACCTCGTCCACGAGGAGCTCCGCGCAATTTCGCCGCCAACGGGCGATGAGGCGGTCGTCAGCACCGAGGCGCTCGATGGCGCGCAGGATCAGATCGTCGAAGTCCAGGCCACCCGTCGCCTTGACCGCCGCCTCATATGAAACGAACGCCCGTGCCATGGGACCTGCATCAGGGTCGGCGGCGACGTCGGCGGCCGACACGCCGAGCTCGACCTTCAATCGGGAGATCAATGTGTCAAGACGCAGGAGATTTCCCTCATCGGCCCACGGTGCGACTTCCGCGAGGATGGCCGGGCGGTCCGCCAGCGGTTCGACGGCCATCCCGGCATCGCGCAGGATCTCCCGTCCGAGAGCGTGGAACGTCCGGACGCGAACGGTCCCGGGTTTGACACCGAGCGGCTCGACGGCGGCGTCCAGGCGCTCGGTCATCTCGACGGCGGCGCGCTTGTTGAAGGTGATCGCCCTGATGGTCCCCGGCTCCGTCCCCGTGGCGATCAGCCACGCCGCGCGGGCGACCAACGTCGTCGTCTTTCCCGATCCAGCCGGGGCGATGCACAGCGAAGGTCCGGGCGGGGCGGTCGCGGCGGCGCGTTGGTCTGGTGCCAGACGCGCGAGCCGACCCGTGACCGATGGAGGGAGTCCCATCTCGTGAGCCTGGCCGCGCGCCCTTACCTCCGACGTATCCAGATCACCGGCGCCGACCGATGACGCGGAGTTGCCCTAGCATCTGGCAGTGACCCCCGAGCTTCAGTCCGCGTTGGCCAAACTCCCGGACAAGCCGGGCGTGTACCTGATGAAGGACGCGCGAGGGGACGTCCTGTACGTCGGCAAGGCCCAGAGCCTGCGAAGTCGCGTGCGCAGCTACTGGCAGAAACAGGCACCGGGCGGCGAGATCCATCGGATCCGGAGCGTCATCGACCGCGTCGCCGACGTTGAGGTGACCCAGACCGACTCGGTCTCCGAAGCCCTGCTCCTCGAGGCCAACCTCATCAAGCGCTTCCGGCCGCGGTTCAATGTCCGGCTCAAGGACGACAAGAGCTACCCGTACATCAAGGTCACCCTGGGCGACGACTTTCCCCGGGTCGAGCGGACTCGCAAATTGGTCAACGACGGCAGCCGGTACTTCGGGCCGTATGCATCGGCGTCGAGTGTCGACGAATCGATGAACCTCGTGCGTCGCCTGTTTCCCTTTCGGACATGCACGATCGACATCCAGGACGGCGTCCGCGCGCTCCCACGGCCCTGTCTCCTGTACCACATCAAACGCTGCCAGGGACCCTGCATCACGGCCATCTCAAAGGCGGATTACCAGGCCGATATCGACCAGGTCGAACTCTTCCTCGAGGGTCGCCAGGAGACGCTGGTCAGGGCCCTCGAGAGCGAGATGGCCACGGCCGCGGAGCGGACCGACTACGAGCGCGCAGCCGTCCTGCGCGACAAGATCCGGGCCATCGAGCGGACGATGGAGAGCCAGAAGATGGCCGCCTTCGCGCGAACCGAGCTGGATCTGCTGGGGATGGCCCGACAGGATAATCAGGCGGCCATCCAGCTCTTTGTCATTCGCGATGGGCAACTGATCGGTCGCGACGTCTTTCTCCTGGACGCGATCCGAGAGGCTACTGACGACGAGGTCCTGTCCAGCTTCCTTGAGCAGTACTACTCCAGGGCCGGCTCGATCCCTCGAGAGGTCTACGTACCTTCCGCGCTATCCGAGAGCGTCGATCTCGAAGCCTTCATGGCCGATCGACGGGGAGGGCCCGTCCATCTGCGGCTCCCGCGCCGCGGCGAGAAGCGAGAGCTCATGGTCCTCGCCGGCCGCAATGCGACCGAGACACTTGCGCGCGAGCAGGCGCGCTGGCTGGCGGACCAGGGCAAGACGCTGGCCGCCCTCGAGGAACTTGCCGAGGCGCTCGGATTGGCCGGACCGCCGCTCCGCATCGAGTGCTATGACATCAGCAACTTCCAGGGCGCCGAGTCGGTCGGCAGCATGGTCGTCTTCGAGGACGGCAAGCCTCGGTCCGGCGAGTACCGCCGATTCAGGATCAGGACGGTCACCGGCGCCAACGATTACGCCAGCCATCAGGAAGTCCTCCGTCGTCGGTTCCGAAATGCCCGGACGGGAGAAGAAGGTGTCGAGGAGGCACGCCGCTGGGCAATGCCCGACCTGGTGATCGTCGACGGCGGCAAGGGCCAGGTCAGCGCGGCCAAAGAGGTTCTGGACGAGCTGGGACTCCATGACTTGCCCCTGGCCGGACTGGCCAAAGAGCGGGAGGAGCTATTCCTGCCAGGCGCGACCGCGCCGATCGTCCTACCCGCCACATCCCCGGCTCTGTACCTGGCTCAGCGTCTTCGGGACGAAGCCCATCGCTTCGCGATCACCTATCACCGCAATCTGCGCGCCAGGCGAAGCGTCCGGTCCGGGTTTGACGACTTGCCCGGTGTCGGCCCGAAACGCAAGCGCGAGTTGCTCAAGGTCTTCGGTTCGATCAAGCGCGTTCGCGACGCGCCGGTCGAACAGATCGCCGCCGTCCCGGGGATCGGAGCGTCCCTGGCGGCCAGGATCAAGGCGACGCTTGAAGCGTGAATTGGCGCGCGCGGCGCCGGACTCGCATCGATATCGACATCTTCACCGTTCCTCCGACTGGATCACCATCGGCGCAGGCTACCCTGTGGGCCTGATGTACCCATATGCCCAAGACCCTGTAACATCCCGCCTCGATGCGTAAAGCCGGTCCGATCCTGATCCTGCTCATCGGCGTGCTGGCCCTGGCCATCGACCTTGCGCCGGGGCTGCGCCTGCCCGACTCGACGAGCGCAGAGGGGACCTGGAGGACGGTCGAGACCAAGCTTGGCCTCGATCTGTCGGGCGGTCTGCGGGTCGAGTACCAGGCATTGCCGGTCGAAGGCAAACAGCCGGGTCCGGCCGACATGGCGGTCATCAAGGACATCGTCGAGCGCCGCGTGAATACCACGGGCGTCTCCGAACCGGTCGTCACGACGCAGGGTTCCGACCGGGTCGTCATCGAGTTGCCCGGTGTGACCGATCCCGAGGCCGTCCGCAAGCTGGTCGGCACGACCGGCCGGCTCGACTTCGTGCCGCTCGGGAGCACGCAGATGACCGACGGCCAGGCCATCGATCTGGAGACGTTCCCACCGCTCTTCAGCGGCGATCAAGTCTCTTCGGCCACGGTCGGGACCGACCAGAATGGTCGCCCCGCCGTCGACTTCGTCCTGAAGGATGAGGGCCGCCAGAAGTTCGCCGACTACACCCGGGATAACGTCGGCAGCTATTTCGCGATCACGCTCGATGGGACCGTCATCTCGGCGCCGGTCATCCAGAACTCCATCCCCAATGGGAACGTCCAGATCACGGGTGGTGGCCTGGCCGGCTTCGCGGCGAAGGATGCCACGGAATTGGTCACCGTCCTGAAGTTCGGATCGTTGCCGTTCCCGATCGTGGCTCTCTCGAGCGAGACCATCAGCGCCACGCTGGGTACCCAGTTCCTCGTCCAGACCGTGCTGGCCGGGCTGGTCGGCATCTCGCTGGTATTCGCATTCATGCTCATCTACTACCGGCTTCCGGGAGCCGTCGCGAGTTTCGCCCTCATCTACTACGCGATCGTGATGTATGCCATCTTCCGGCTCGTCCCGGTCACGCTGACCCTGGCCGGGATCGCCGGCTTCGTGCTCTCGGTGGGTATGGCGGTCGATGCCAACATCCTCATCTTCGAGCGGATGAAGGAGGAGCTCCGGGTCGGCAAGTCGCTGCCCGCTGCCGTCGAGGCCGGCTTCAATCGGGCCTGGAACTCGATCCTCGACTCGAACGTTTCCAGTCTGATCACCGCCACGATCCTGTACGCGTTCGGATCGTCGGTGATTCGCGGCTTCGCGCTTGTTCTGATCATCGGCGTTCTCGTCTCGATGTTCAGTGCGATCGTCGTGACCCGCACGATCCTGCGCTGGGTGGTTCGTCAGGAGTGGGCGAAGAAGCCTTCGAGGTACGGGTTGCGCGACGACGAGTTCGTCTCGCTTGGGGCCGTGCGTCCGACGGGCCGTCGCGAGGCGCGCGAGCGTGTTTGATGTCATCGGCAAGCGGCGCTGGTTCTACCTCCTCTCGCTGACGTTCGTCATCCCGGGCCTGTTCTTCATCCTGATGACGCCGTTCACCGACGCCGGTCTGCAATTCACCATCGACTACACCGGTGGGACCAAGTGGGAGATCCGTTTCGAGGATGGGTCGGTCACGCCCGATCAGGTCGAGGAGGTCTTCGCCGCCCAGGGTCTCGATGCGGTGGCCGTCAGCACGGGTTCCGGGTTCATCGAGATCAAAACGGAGAAGCTGGCCGGCTTCGAGGACGTGATCCCGACGGCGGCGCCGAGCGCATCGCCGAGCGCCAGCCCGGATGCATCCGCCTCGCCCGGCGCCAGCCCGGATGCATCCGCCTCGCCATCGGCTCCGCCGGCGACCGGCAATACGAACCTGCCGACCGAAGGTCGTCTCGGCGAAGTCGCGGCCGCGCTGCAAGCGGACCTCGGACCGATCGCCGAGCAGCGCAGCCTGACCACCATCGGGGCGGTCGTGAGCAGCGACCTGATCAGCCAGGCCCTCCTGTTGATCTTGGTCGGCTCGATCGGGATCCTGGCCTGGATCACCTACCGGTTCCGGGACTGGAAATTCGGGGTCACGGCGCTCATCGCCCTGGTCCATGACGTGATCGTCGTCATCGGGGCCTTCGCCATCATGGGTACGTTCCTCAACGTGGAGATCGACGCCCTGTTCGTGACCGCGATGCTGACGGTCATCGGGTTCAGCGTGCATGACACGATCGTGGTGTTCGACCGCGTCCGGGAGAACAAGGCCCGCCATGCCGGTGAGCCGTTCGCGACGATCGTCAACCACTCCATCCTGCAGACCTTCGGTCGCTCGATCATGACCAGCCTCACCGTGGTCCTGACCCTGCTCGCGCTCCTCCTGTTCGGTGGCGCGGCGATCAGTGACTTCGTCCTGGCGTTGCTGATCGGGATCATCTCGGGGACGTATTCATCGATCTTCGTGGCCAGCCCGTTGCTCGTCGACTGGCAGATCTGGGACGACCGACGACATGGTCGCCTGACGACGACGCGAACTCCTCGCGTCCGCCACACCGCTGCGTGACGATCAACAAAACCTGCGGGTTGATTCGCGATGCAGCGCGCCGTGGCATCCTGACCAAGTGATCGAACCTCGCTTTCGCTGGGTGTTCCCTGACCGGCCAAAGCCTCCCGGAGCGACCGCCGCACTGGCCTCCGCGCATGGCATCACTGAGCGCCTGGCCAGTCTGTTGGCGGTACGCGGTGCCGTTTCGGACGCGGACCTGACCGCCTGGTTCGGTGATCCGCTCGATGGGTTGCACGATCCGGCGGCCCTGCCCGATGCCGGACGAGTCCTCTTGCGCATGCGGGCGGCGCGGGCAAATCACGAACGCGTCGTGGTCTTTGGCGATTTCGACGCGGACGGCCTCACGGGTTTGGCGATCATGACGATCGCCCTGCGCCGGTTCGGGCTTGTCGTGGAGCCCTACGTGCCGAGCCGACTGGACGAAGGTCACGGCCTGTCGCTCCCGGCCCTCGACGCCGCGGTCGGGTTCGGGGCGACCTTGATCATCACCGTCGACTGCGGAACCTCCAGCGTCGACGAGATCGCGGAGGCCAATCGTCGTGGTCTGGAGGTGATCGTGACCGACCACCATCGGGTCCCGGCGATCCTCCCAGCCGCCTTCGCGATCGTGAACCCACATCGACCTGACGCAACCTACCCCGATCGACGGCTGGCGGGCAGTGGTGTCGCGTTCAAGTTGGCCCAGCTCCTGCTCGCCGACGAACCGGGCGGGCCGGCGGCAGCGCTCGAACTGGCGGATCTCGCGACGATCGGGACGGTGGCCGACGTGGCGCCGATCGTCGGTGAGAATCGATCGATCGCGCGCATCGGCCTGACGCGGCTGCGGAACGCCCCGCGCCCGGGGATCGCGGCCCTGCTCGAGCGCGCTCGGATCGCGCCCACAGCCGTGGACCTTGAGACGGTCTCGTTCGCCATCGCCCCGCGACTCAATGCTGCCGGTCGAGTGGGGGAGGCCATGGAGGCTGCCCGACTCCTTCTGGCCGACGATCCGGTCGAGGCATCCGGCCATGCCGATGCTCTCGAGGCGGCCAACCTGGTCCGCCGCGACCTCATGAAGTCGGCCGTGGCCGAAGCGCGTGAGACAGTCGCCGGCTTTGATCCGACAGAGGCGGCCACGGTCGTCCGTGGCCCCTGGTCAGTGGGTATCGTCGGCCTCGTCGCGGCTCGGCTGGTCGATGACCGAGGCCGGCCCGCGGTCGTCGGTTCCGACCAGGGCGACGTCGTCCGGGCTTCCTGCAGAAGTGATGGCTCGCTCGATCTGGGGGCCACGCTCGAGCGCTGTGCCGACCTTCTTACCCGCCACGGCGGCCACGCGGGTGCGGCCGGCCTTGAGATCCCGACGGCCCGCTGGGACGCATTCCGAGCACGATTCCTGGCCCTGGCCGCGACCGCTGCACCGCCAGATCCTCGCCGAACGATCGCCATCGACCTGGCCCTGCCGGCGATCGATGTCGACTACGGGCTGTATCGGGAACTGGCCGGGCTGGCGCCGTGCGGTCCCGGGAATCCGGACCCACTGGTGGCCGTCCTGGGGTTGACCGTGATTCGCGTGCGTGCCGCGACGGGGGGCCACAGCCAGTTGACCCTGCGTCGAGATCGAGACGTTCTTGATGGGATCGCGTTCGGTCGCTCGGACATCGCAGAGGTCGTCCGCGAAGGGGACCGACTCGACGTGGTGGCACGCCTGACAAGCCGTAGCTTCGGCGGCTTCGAATCACTCCAACTCGACATCCGAGACGTCGCATTGTCCGGTCACCATCCGGAAGTCACAGAGATCCTGGCTGGGCGCGACGGCCCGACGCTTGTCGGTGTGGCCTCGTGACTCGAGCGTCGCCGCCGCGGTCGATCGGACCGATACTGGCGCCCGGGCTATCGGTCATCGGACTGATCATCGTTGCCTTGATCACCCTCAGCCTTATCAACGGCAACGTTCCGTTCACGGGCGGCTCGACAGGTGCGGGCGGGGGTAACGGCGACGGTAACGGCGACGGTGGCGATCCCGGCGTTGTCGCCGAGACGCCGGCGCCCTCCAACGTGGTGATCGTGCCAGACGACGTTGTCACCATCCCGGGCTCGATCCTGTACGCCAAGGCGGGCAATATCTGGGTGCAGTCCGGGAAGTCGGCCCACCAGGTCACGACCGGTGGGTCCGACTCGATGCCATCCTGGTCCCCCGATGGTACGTCCATCTTCTTCATCCGGACGACGGAGGATGTGGGTCGATGGCCGTCCGGTGGCGTCCTCCGCGAGTACCAGATGTCGGTACCGTCGGTCATGCAGGTCGCGTCCGACGGAAGCGGCAATGCGCGTAAGGTCGTCAACGGCAAGGTCAACATCGGCGGTCAGACATGGCATGCCTGGATCCGCGAGCCGGTCCTGTCGCCCGACGGCCACACGCTGGCGATGGTCTCCGATCGTCCGAACCCGTCGCGAAGCAATGTCGTCCTCCAGTTCTACGACATCGATTCCGGAAAGTCGAAGGTGCCCAACCTACCCGAGACACCGCCGCTCGGGCATCAGGATCCGAGCTGGCGACCCGATGGCAAGTTCCTGCTGTACGTCCGAAATGGCCGGAACGGGACCAAGGGCGCGCCGGTCATCTACCGCTGGGATGCGGCGAAGGCGCAGGCCAAGGTCTTCACGACCCCAGGCTACCTCGAGCCCGCCTATTCGCCCGACGGACGGTTCGTCGCAGCGACGAAGACCAGCAGTTTCGGGAACGACATCGTCATCCTCGATGCCACGACGGGTCGCGAACTCAAGCGGGTGACCGATGACGGCGCTTCTTGGGCGCCCGTCTGGTCGCCGCTGGGTGACTCCATCGCCTTCCTGCACCTGCGCGGCCAGATCGTCGACCTCAAACTCGCGCAACTGGAGGGCGAGGCGCCGGATTGGTCGGTCAAGGACATCATGGATCTGACCGAGGTCTCCGGGCTCGACGGCGAGTCGCGGCCGGGCTGGTTCGTTCCGGCCGACCAACTGCCGACACCCACCCCAGCGCCGACTCCGGCGGCCGACTCCTCGCCGAGTGCATCGGCAGCCGCGCCTTGACGGTAAGCTACCTGGAGCGGCTCGGGGCCCGAAGTCGCGCTGTCGGCAGCGTCCTGTGTCTCGGTCTTGATCCCGACCCGACCGCACTGCCGGCGGGGTTCTCCGCCGACATCGCCGGGATCGAAGCGTTCGCCTCCCTGATCGTCGAGGCGGCCGGCCCGTATGCCGCCGCGATCAAGCCGAACCTCGCGTTCTACGAGGCATTCGGATCCGCGGGCCTGGCGGCGCTCGAGCGGATCCGAGCTCGCATCCCGGCGGACATCCCGGTCGTCATCGATGCGAAACGTGCCGACATCGGCTCGACCGCGAAGCGCCATGCCGTAGCCCTGTTCGACGTCCTCGGCGCCGACGCGGTGACCGTCAACCCGTATCCGGGTGGCGAGGCCATCGCGCCGCTTCTCGAACGCCTTGACCGCTACGCCTACGTCCTGTGCCGAACATCAAACCCGGGAGCCTCGGAGCTCCAGAACCTCATCGTCATCGAGGATCCGCGGACCGGCGCGCCAGCCGAGCCGCTGCACCTGCGGGTCGCCCGCAAGGCCGCGGCCTGGGGCCCGGGCGGCACGGTCGGCTTGGTCGTGGGAGCCACGGCTCCAGCCGAACTGCACGCCATCCGGGCTGTCGTGCCCGGCCTGGGTTTCCTCGTTCCCGGAATCGGGGCGCAAGGTGGCGAACTCGAACCCGTGCTCGTTGACGGACCGGCGACGGCTGCCCCTGGGAGCGACGGGACGGGTGGTGGCCTGCTCGTGAATGTTTCCCGGGGGATCAGCGATGCCGCCCGCATGGAAGATGGAGCTGGCTCCGCTGGCGACCCCGCCGACCGCCTGGCCGTCGCCGCCGCCGATTGGGCGGCCAGACTCCCTGTGCTACGCTAAATCGGCGCATCGAGCGTGCGCACGGGCCCGGCAACGGGTGCATCCGGAACCTGATTCGCAGGAGCAACGACGATCATGCCTACCCCCGGACCCCTTGAGCTGGTCATCATCCTGGTGATCGCCCTGCTCATCCTTGGCCCCGGCAAACTCCCCGAAGTGGGCGCTTCCCTGGGGAAGAGCATCAGGGAATTCCGTAAGGCGTCCTCGGACGTCCAGGAGTCGGTCAGCGTCAACGTGGACACGACGCCACTGCCACCGACCCAGGCCGCCCAGATCGCACCGGCTCCGGTCGAGAGCCCGACGGTCGAGAACGCGGCGGTCGCGACACCCCAGGTCCCTGTGCCCGCGGCTCCACCGGCAGCCGCGTCCGACCCCGAGTCGTCGCCGCCCGCACCGACCCCGCCGACCGACCAGACGACCGTCGCCAGCTAACTGGGCGCCGAACTCCCGACCATGGCCGACGCGGACGCCTTGCTCGAGCCAGGTGTTACCGAACGACCCTCGACGCCTGAGCCGGACCCGCCTCCGTCACCCGTCGCGGCGCCCGGCGACGAGACGGTCATGTCCCTCCTCGACCACCTTGGGGAGCTGCGCAAACGTATCTTCCGGTCGATCATCGCGGTCGCGGTTGGTTCGGCGATCGGGTTCTACTTTGCGACCCCGGTCCGGATGTTCCTGCAGGAGCCGCTGGGTGGGATCCCGCTGCAGGTCCTGGGTATCGGCGATGCCTTCATCATCCAGGTCAAGATCGCCCTCGTCATCGGGATCATCCTGTCCATGCCCGTGCTGCTGTACCAGCTATGGGCCTTCATCGCGCCGGGCCTGACGCCGCCCGAGCGCAAACTGGTCAGACCGTGGATCCCGATGGCGCTCGTCTTCTTCAGCATCGGCGTGGTCATCGCCTATCTTGTCCTGCCGTTCGCGATCACGTTCCTGTTCGGCTTCACCGACGAGAGCCTGCAAGCTCGACCGGCGGCGGGTCAGTACTTTGACTTCGTGACGACGATGTTCCTGGCCTTTGGTCTGGTCATGGAATTCCCGATCTTGCTCGTCGGTCTTTCGACCGTGGGGATCGTTACGTCCGCGCGGCTACGCTCGGCGCGCCGGATGGTCATCCTTGGGATCTCGATCTTCGCGGCGGTCGTGACGCCGGGCGGTGATCTGGTCAGCCCATTCGTGCTCGGTGGCACGATGTATCTCCTGTACGAACTGACCCTCGTATTCATCCGGCGGAGCGGCCGGTGAGCGACCCGCCGGACTTCGGGCCACCGATCGATGCGGTGACGGATCCAGCCGTGGTGATCGTGAGCGGGCTGTCGGGCGGCGGCAAGACGGCGGCGGCAAAACTCTTCGAGGATCTCGGCTACACGGTGGTCGACAACCTGCCCGGCGAACTCCTCCCGGATCTCGCTGAACTCGTCTCGTCGGACCGCCAGCGATTCGCCAAGGTCGCGATCGTCGTCGATGTCCGAGCTGGCGATGCCGCCATGGCGCTGTCTGCGATGCGGGGCGCGCTGGAGGGTCGCGGGATCCGCCCCCGGGTGGTCTTCCTCGAGGCGACCGACGACGTCCTCATCCGCCGGTTCAGCGAAACGCGCCATCGGCACCCGCTGGGTGACGAGCGTGGCCTCGCCGATTCGATCACCGAAGAGCGGCGCCGCCTGGAGCTTGTGCGGGCGGAGGCGGATGTTGTGCTCGACACCTCCGACATGTCGCTGCGGCAGCTTCGCGAGCGCCTTTTCGCGGCCCTGGCGAGTGAAGTGCGTGCCGACCAGCTCGCCTTCCAGCTCATCAGCTTCGGATTCAAGCATGGGGTGCCGCTCGAGGCAGATCTCGTCTTTGACGTCCGGTTCATGCAGAACCCGTATTACGTCGCCGAGTTGCGTCCGCTGTCCGGTCTGACCGACGAAGTTCGCGAGTTCGTGCTCAAGCAACCGGTGGCGGGTCAGTTCATGGCCTTTCTGGAAGACTTTCTCGCCTTTGCCATCCCGGCCTACATCGCCGAGGGGAAGACTCGGCTGTCCATCGCCGTCGGCTGTACCGGTGGCTACCATCGGTCGATCGTTGTGACGGAGGAGCTGGCGACCTGGCTTCGAGACCGGGACTTCGGCCCGGTCTCGCTCTTCCATCGGGAGCTCGACCGGACATGAACCTCCGGCGCTGGCTGACTCCCGGGATCGGGATCAAGCGCTGGCTGCTCGTCGTGTTCGCCGGACTGCTCCTGCTGGCGATGGCGTTTGCGCAATTCCTGCGCCAGATCACCCGCGAGATCGGGCCGGAAAGCCTGGCCGGGACACTCCTCGACATCCTGACCCTCCAATTCCTGCCGGTTGCAATGCGCGGTCTCGCCGCCGCCTCCGTCGGTGCCGTCCTCCTGGTCATCGGTCTCTATCGAGTCGCCCATGTCCTGACCGATCCGCTGCGCTCGGCGGATCCCGACCAACCGCTCGTCGAACTCATCTATCAGAAGCGCTTCCTGGCTCGCGGGCCACGGATCGTGGCGATCGGCGGGGGCACGGGTTCAGCCACGTTGTTGCGTGGGCTGAAGGAGCACACCAGCAACCTGACCGCGATCGTGACCGTCGCCGACGATGGCGGATCGTCGGGGGTCTTGCGCGAGGATCTGGGCATCCCACCGGTCGGCGACATCCGGAATTGCGTCGTCGCCCTGGCCGATGCAGAACCCCTGATGCGAGACGTCCTTCAGTATCGATTCCCGGAACGGACGGGAGGTCTCGCCGGCCATGCCCTCGGCAACCTCCTGATCGCGGCGATGACCGCGGTCGAGGGGGGCGATTTCGAAGACGGGATCCGGCTGATGAACCGGATCCTGGCGGTGCGCGGACAAGTCGTGCCGGTCTCCTCGACACCCATCACGTTGCACGCGCGTCGATCGGACGGCACGCTCGTCGATGGTCAGTCGGCGATCATGCGCACGACCGGGATCGAGCGGGTCTGGATCACGCCGGAGGATGTCGCTCCATCGGTTGACGCGCTCCGGGCCATCGCAGAGGCCGATCTCATCGTCCTCGGACCCGGGAGCCTGTACACCAGCCTGTTGCCAAGCCTGCTCATCCCGGCCGTCCGCGATGCGGTAGCCGAGGCCACCGCGCCTTGTCTGTATGTATGCAATGTGGCCACCCAGGACGGGGAGACGATGGGGTTCGACCTGGCCGCGCACGTCGATGCCATCGATCGCCACACGACACCCGGATTGATCGACCTCGTGCTCGCCAACAACCACCTTGAGGGGCTGTACACCGGCCTCGAGTCCAGGTCCGTCAAACTCACATGGCCGCCATCCGGTCGAACCCAGCCGAGATTGATCCTCGAGGCCGTCGTCGATCCGGCACAACCTCACCACCACGATCCCGCCCGCCTTGCCGCTGCGATCCTGCGCGCCCTCGCGGGCGAGACGGGGCAGCGGCAGCACGTGGCCGGACGAACCGTCAGCCGATCCGCCTAGGGATGGGTCGATCCGAGCGCGACCTTGTGACCGCCCTGCGTGACGAACTGGCCGCCATCGATCCATCACGGTCGTGCGATCGGGTGGCCGAGCTCGACGGCCTCGGCGCCGAGCCGATCGATCGAGAAGCCTCGGTCGCCCGGCTCATCCACCGCTTGGGGCGGATGGATCCCGGCGATGCGCCGAGTGCGTTCGACTGGACGGCCGCTGCCGATCACTGCCGCTCGGCCTGGGCGAGGGGCCGCTTCCTGGCTCGGGGGTCGCTCAGCCTGGCTGGTGGCCGGACACATCTCGAATTCGTGGTCGAGGCCGCGGATGCGCCGGGCCTGGCAGACCGATTGATCGAGTTCGGTCTTCCGGTCTCCTGTCGGATTCGCCGCGGCCGTGGCGTCGTCACCTCCAAGAACGGTGAAGTGGTCGGAACCTTTCTCCGCCGGATCGGGGCGACGGGTGCCCTCCTCGAGGTCGAAGCGCGGCAGGTTTCAAGAGCGCTGCGTGGTGAACTCAACCGGGTGCTCAACGCGGAGTCCGCGAACCTGCAGCGTGCAGTGAGTGCCGCCGGTCGCCAACTCGACGCGATCGCGACGCTCGACGCCGACGGGCGACTCATGACCCAGTCCTACGTGGTCCGCATGGTCGCCGATGCCCGTCGGGAGACGCCGGAGGCCAGCCTCGGAGAACTGGCGGAGCGACTCGAAATCCACCGCTCAGCCGTGCAGCGCGCGCTCGAACGAATGGAGCGACTCGCGGCGCTGGACCCGTCAACGGATGCTTCGGGGCGCCCCGTTCTGGCATGATGCCAAGCATGCGGGAAGTGATCGTCGCCGCCAATTGGAAGATGCACACGAGCCCGGGCGATGCGAGCGAGCTGGCTCGGACCATCTCAGCCCGAACGCGCGTCCCCAGCGTGACTCGGGTCATCTGCCCGCCGTTCGTCGCGCTGGCCTCGGTCCGCGACGCGCTCGCTCAGGACGATCCAGACGTAGGGATCGGCGCCCAGAACGTCCACCACGAATTGCAGGGCGCGTACACCGGGGAGATCTCGGCACCGATGCTGGCTGGGCTCGCGACGTGGGTCATCGTCGGCCACTCGGAGCGACGGCGCGACGCCGGCGACACGGACGAGATCATCGGGCTCAAACTCGGCCGGGCGGTCGCCGCCGGGCTTCGCCCCATCCTGTGTGTCGGCGAACAACTTGGTGACCGCGAGGTAGGCCGCCAGGTCGATGTCGTCCGTCGGCAGTTGACCGGCGCCCTCGCAGGTCACGCCCCGTCTGCGCTTCGCCACGGCGGGCTGGTCATCGCCTATGAGCCGGTGTGGGCCATCGGGACCGGCCGGAATGCCAGCGGCCAGGACGCGGCCGCGATGTCCAGCGCCATCCACTCGATCGTCGAGGATGCATGGGGTGATACCCGGGATGACACGCCGGTCCTGTACGGCGGCAGCGTCACGTCCGCCAACATCGCTGAGTTCCTGGCCGAATCGGAGGTCGACGGCGCGCTCGTCGGCGGTGCATCGCTCAAGCCCGACGAGATGGCGGGGATCGTGGCTCGGGCGGGACTGACCGCGGCCGCGCGCCACACAAGCGAGTGAGCGACGGCCACACCCGACCACGACCGATCGTGCTGGTCGTGCTCGATGGGTTCGGGATCGGCGATGACACAGCCGGCGATGCGATCGCCGCGGCCCGGATGCCGATCTGGCGCGCGCTGCTGCGCGATTGGCCCCACGCGACCCTCGGGGCGTCAGGCGAAGCCGTTGGCTTGCCTCCTGGGCAGATGGGCAATTCGGAGGTCGGCCACCTCAACCTTGGCGCCGGGCGCCCGGTCCTCCAGGACCTGCCCCGGATCGACGCTGCCATCGCCGACGGCACGTTCGCGACACGGCCCGCCTTTATGGACGCGTTCTCGCGAGCCGTGGCTCCGGTCGGACGCCTGCACATCATCAGCCTGATCGGGCCAGGCGGTGTCCATGCCAACGATCGGCACCTCGTCAGCCTGGTGGATCTGGCCGCGCAGCATGCGGTGCCGTCCGTCCGGATCCATGCGTTGTTGGATGGGCGAGACACGCCGCCTCGTTCCGCCCTTGGCTTCATCGACGACCTGGAACAGCGCCTCGGCGAGGTCCACCCCGACGTCCGGATCGCGTCTGTCGGGGGCCGTTACTTCGCGATGGATCGTGATCGGCGATGGGACCGGATCGAGCGCGGTTACGACGCGATCGTCCACGCACAGGGCGAGCACGCCCAGAGCGCGACGGCAGCCGTCGAGGCCGGCTATGGCCGGGGCGAGAACGATGAATTCGTGACCCCGACCGTCATCGACGGGACGGACGGCGAGGTTCGCTCCGGCGATCCGGTCATCCACGCGAACTTCAGGGCAGACCGGGCCCGGCAGCTGACCCACGCTCTGGCCGATCCGGATTTCAGCGACTTTGAGCGGACGGCGCCGAATGGCCGGCTGCCGCCCAGGGACGTGTTCGTGGTCACGATGACCCAGTACGAGGATGGGTTGCCGGTTGCGGTGGCATTTCCGTCGGACGTGGTCCGCTCGCTTGCCCAGACATTTTCGGAATCCGGCTGGCGCCAATTCCACGTCGCCGAAACGGAGAAGTACGCGCATGTCACGTACTTCTTCAACGGCGGCGTCGAAGCGCCGTTCCCGGGCGAGGAGCGCCGCCTGGTCCCCAGCCCCAAGGTCGCAACGTACGACCTCGCGCCCGAGATGAGTGCCGAGGGCGTGACGAGCGCGCTGACCGAGGCCATCGAGTCGGGGGACTACGACTTCATCGTGGCCAACTTCGCCAATCCTGACATGGTCGGTCACACCGGCGTGTGGGACGCGACGATCGTCGCGCTCGAGGTCATCGACGATTGCCTGGGCCGGATCGTAGCTGCAGTGGATCGAGTCTCGGCCGCCGATCCGGACGGGCCGGGTGCGCTGCTGGCGATCACCGCCGACCACGGCAACGCCGACCAGTTGCGCGACGGATCGGGCCGTCCGGTGACGGCCCATTCACTCAATCCCGTTCCGTTCGTCGTCGTAGGCCATGCCGTGCAGGGAGCAAGGCTCGCCGACGGCGTCCTGGCCGACGTCGCTCCGACCCTGTTGGAACTCGCGGACGTCCCGACCTGGGCCGGGATGACCGGCCGCTCGCGCATCTTGTGATAGCATCCGACGCCGAAGCGGACAGAGGAGCTAGATTCGTGGACCCCCTCTTGGCGATCGGCCAGATCCTGGTGAGCGTCGCGCTCATCGTCTCGATCCTCATGCAAGCTCGTGGCGTCGGCCTTTCGGGGACCTTCGGCGGTGATTCGTCCGTCTATCGCAGTCGACGCGGCGTGGAACGCCGCCTTTGGCAATTCACGATCGTCCTGCTCGTCCTGTTCGTGACCTTCTCCCTGGCGGCGTTCATCCTCGCCCCCGGACCCAGCTGATCCTTCCTGGATCGCGGCGACCCACCGCGACCCTCCGCTCGCTCGGAGCACGATGACCCGCACCGACTCGTTCGTCGTCGGGACCCTCGTCGTACTGCTCGCCATCATCGCGGGCATCGTGAGTGTCCCGACCCTGCTTCCTTCCGCTGCCGCGTCCCACACGCCGTCCGGCACGCCGGTGATCGCTGAGATCCGAGCGTATCGTGAAGGCGTCCTCGGACACCCGGTCTCGGTCAGCCCGTTCTCGGCCCGGACCCAGGCCGATCGCGACCTGGTTGCTCTCGTCTTTGCCGGACTCGTACGCAATGGCCCGTCCGGATCGGTCGTCCCGGATCTGGCGGACCGCTGGTCGGTCGATGAGACGGGTTCGGTGTGGACCTTCGAACTTCGGGAGGACGCCACCTGGCACGATGGCCGACC
>SPCO01000004.1 GCA_004525275.1 Thermomicrobiales bacterium
CTTCCAGACCGACCCGTGGATCGGTCTGACCCTGGTGACGTTGGCGATGGTCATTTCCGCTTCGGTCGTCTTCTCGCCTGGATTCTTCTTTCCGCCGGAGATCGCGGGCAGGGCGTTCTGGACGGCCCTCGCGCTGGGATTTGGCCTGTTCTTGCTCGTCGGCGCGCTCCTGGTCGTGGATACGATCAGTCGCGACTTGATCGGGATCGACCTGCCGCTGCCGACCATCCTGGTGCTCGTGATCACGATCGCGGTCTACGAACCCGCGCTCGACTGGACGCGCCGGCGGTCCGATGGGCGCTCCGCCGCCGACGTCGCTCGCGGGCGCCTCCTGGCAGCACTCGGCCAGCGCGCCCTGACCGCCCAGCCGGCCGATGCCGGGGTGCAGCCGGCCCTGGCCCGGGTGACCAAGGCGCTCGATCTCGCAGGAGCGACGGTCGTCCGCCACGACGGCACCGTGGCCGCGACGGAAGGACACCAGCCAGATCCAACGACCGCGCCAACGATCGCCCTTGTCGCCAAGGATGAGGTCATGGGCGAGCTGCGCGTCGGTCGCACCCGGTCAGGGGCGCCCTTGCGTCCCGATGATGAAGCGCTCCTGCTTCTGTCCGCAGAGTACGTGGCGGCGGCCCTGCGAGCGGGTCGGCGCGAGAACGAACAAGCGGTCGCCTTGAGCGGCCTCTCCGAAGAACGCGCCGAGGTGGATTCCAGTGGCTCCAGGCTGTACGAGGCCCTCGTGCGTCATTCCGCTGCCACGTCCGGATTGCACGTCTTTGCGCTCGGCCCGCTGCGCGTGGAACGTGATGGCCTGTCGATCGAACGATGGGGCGGCGAAAAGGCCGGTTCGCGCCAGGCACAGGGATTGTTCGCATTCCTGTTCGACCGGGGCGAGCGCGGGGTCGCGAAAGACGAAGTGCTGGACCTCATCTGGCCCGATACCGAGGTCGATCGTGCGGACCTTGCCTTCCATCGCACCCTCGGAGGTCTGCGCCACACCCTGGGCCCGGGTGCCAGCGGGCGGCGGACGATCCAGTTCCACAATGATCGATACCGCCTCGATCCGAAGCTCCTGGAGTGGTCGGATGTCCAGCCCTTCCTGAGCCATCTCGAGCGCGCCCGTGTCGCCCAGGAGCCGGCAGAGCGACTCCGTTCGCTTGAGGTGGCGCGGGCCCTCTATCGTGGCGAGTATCTGGACGACTGCCCGTTCTATGGCGACAGCAGCCATGTCGAGGAGCAGCGTGCGTTGCTCAGGAGCCGGTCGATCGACCTGCTGATCGCCCTGGGCGAGGGCTACGAGGCATCCGGCGATCGAGCATCGGCGGCGGCGGCCTATCGCGAAGCCGTCGCAACCGCGCTGGACGATTGTCCGCTGGCCGAAGCCGGCTTGCTCCGACTGGCCGCAGTCTGACCGCATGTCCACCGCAGAGGCCAGGGCCGATGGTGTCGTCAGATCGCCAAGACAGGCGACCTCAACGACCTGAGGAGACCCGGCCATGCAGCTCGACAACTCGTTCTCGGACGATCGCTCGATCGCGCAGGCATACGAAGAACTCGGCCCCGGCCTGCGACGCTACGTGGCCGCCAGATCACGGGACGCTGCGTCGGCAGAGGACATCTGCCATGAAGCATTCGTCACGCTCGCTGCGGAGACGCGCGCCGGACGCGGTCCCGCCAACCGGTCTGCCTGGCTGCATCGCGTCGCGCTCAACCTGATCATCTCTCGCTCCCGTCGCACCGAGGTCGCCCGGCGCCACTCCGCCTCCATGTCCCTCGCTGAGTTCTGCGTGCCTTCGCCGGAGGACTATGTCCTGGCCGCCGAACGCACGCAGGTGCTCCAGGCGTTGCTTGAGCATGTCAGCCCGGTCGCTCGAACGAGTCTTGTCCTTGCTGCACAGGGATACACGGGACTCGAGATCGCACGGGCCATCGGCCGCAGCGAAGGCGCTACGCGGACACTCATGTGCCGCGCGCGCAATGAGCTCCGCCGTGAATTGGTCGGGAGCTATTCAGATGCGGCCTGACAGTCTTCTGGGTAGGCGCACCGCCAGAACTGCGCTGGCCTCGTTCGTCGGTGTCGGGCGCGGGGTCTGGCTGTTTCCGCTCGACACGATATTTCGCACCGTCGGGCTTCGGTATGGCTGGCTGAACGCGTTCTTCCGGGCGACGCCACCCCAGCTGATGCGCGGGATCGGTCGGTTGCGGGCGGAGCGGGCAGCGTGGCGTGCAGCACGCCGGGTGCCCGCCTATGGACGATACCTGGCCACGTCCGGGGTTGATGTCCGGGGACTCTTCCCGCTCGGACTCCTCGGGCACCTGCCCGAAACGGACAAGGCGAGCTATGTGGACCCCTACGGTCTGCTTGAGCGATGCGTCGGGGGAGCCGTCCCGTTCCGGGGCACGACGATCGATGAGTCGAGTGGCTCCACCGGCACGCCATACAACTGGATCCGCGGCCAGCGCGAACGCTCCGTCGCCCATCGCAATATCGCGTTCTTTGCGCGCTATGCGTATGGCACCGCACCGCTCGTGACGATCAATGCGTTCTCGATGGGCGCGTGGGCTACCGGGTTCAACATGAGCCTGGGGATCATGCGCCACGGCATCGTGAAGTCGGTCGGGCCGGACATCGACAAGATCCTGTCCACGCTGGCCTACCTGGGCCCAGGCTATCGCTACCTGATCGCGGGCTACCCGCCATTCGTGAAGCATCTCCTGGACCAGGGCCTGCGCCGCGGGTTTCCCTGGGCGGACTACGAACTCCACGCGCTCGTTGGCGGTGAAGGTATGACCGAGGAATTGCGGGATGTCCTGCTGGAGCGTTTCGTATCGGTCTATTCCGGCTATGGCGCGACCGATATCGAGATCGGGATGGCCGGCGAATCACCCGTCAGCGTCGCCCTGCGGCGCCTCGCTCGCGCGCGACCGGACATTCGCCTGGCCCTGTTCGGCACGGACGCGCGACTACCGATGGTCTTCCAGTGCAACCCGCTCATCCACTATCTGGAAGTCAATACCGCTGGCGAGGTCATCTGCACGGTCAGCCGGCTGGACCTCCTGTCGCCCCGGATCCGCTACAACGTGCACGACGCCGGAGGGATCGTCGACTTCGCGCGTGCGAACCGCATCCTCGCAGACTTTGGATACGACCTCGATCGACTGAACGAATCGCCTGAGGTCCACGGCCCGCGTGGGCCCCTGCCCTGGTCACGCCCGATCCCCTTGCCCTTCCTCTGGATCCACGGTCGGAAGAACGCGACCATCAGCGTCATGGGCTCCAACATCTACCCGGAGGACATCGAATCGGTCCTTTATCGAGACGCGCAGATTAGCGATCGGATGCACTCGTTCATGTTGTCCGTGACGGATGACGAGCATGGGACGCCGCGTCCGATGGTCGCCCTTGAGTTCACGGATCTCGACGGCGTCGACGATGCCTGGCTGGCGGCAGCCGCCGAGCGGCTTCGTGATGGCCTGGGCGCGCTCAACATCGATTACCGCTCGTCGCTCGTTGAGTTCCCCGCTGCGATGCTTCCGATCGTTTTGGTCTACGGCCTCGGCGCTGGGCCATTCGCAGGCGACGCGACCCGAATCAAGCAGCGCCGCATCACGTAGGACCCGTGACAGATCGGCTGATGCGCGGGAGTTGGTCCCCGCCGCACTCTGCCGTCGGACCCGATCCCAACCTCACGCGGCCCGGCCTACTCGCGGAGGAGACTCCGAAGCGCCGCTTTGACTCGCTCCTCGAGGCTGGAATCGACGCCGACATCGGCGAGCGCGGCTCGTGACGCGTCGCGTGCTTCCGCGAGGGAGTAGCCGAGGGCCTGGAGCGCGGCCACGATCTCGCCTTCGCTGGCGGGCCCGCCGGGCATGGACGGCCCGGACACGGTCACGCCCGCGGCCGTCACCTTCTCTCGAAGTTCGAAGATGATCCGTTCGGCCAGCTTCTTGCCGATGCCCGGGATGGCCACAAGAACCGCCTGATCCTGGGCCATGATCGCCAATTGCAGATCCGGCGTGGGCCGAGACCCGACGATCGCGAGCGCGACTTTGGGCCCGACCCCGTTGACCGTGAGGAGCAAGGTGAAGAACCCGAGCTCCTCGACCGAGCGGAACCCGTACAGCGCCTGCTGATCCTCACGGACCAAATGAAACGTGTGCAGTTTCAGGGTCTTGCCAGGCTGCGCGGCGGCCAGAACGGCCGGTGCCGCGAACACGCGGTAGCCGATCCCGCCAACCTCGATCACGAGCGAATCGGCCCCAACGGCCCCGACGCTCCCCTCGACCGACGCGATCACGGTGTCGGCCGCGCGCTACGAAGCGCTGCGCTTGGCGACGCGGTCGGTTCGTTCCTGGGACAGGGCCTCACGGACCGCCCGTTCGTACCCGCTCTCCCCACGCGTGATCGGCGCGACCGCAGCCCGATCCAGGACACTGGCCGTTGCGACGTCCTGGCCGCGATCGGTATTGGCCGCCCACGTCGCGATCGCCAAGGCGTCGGCGGCGTCATCCGGGCGCGGCAACTCACTCATCCCGAGGACAAGCTGGACCATCCGCTGGACCTGCTCCTTGTCCGCTGCGCCGTATCCGGCGATCGCACTTTTGACCTCATTGGGGGTCGCCTCGCGAACCGGGACGCCATACTGGGCGGCCGCCAGGAGCACGACGCCGCGGGCCTGTCCGACGGCGAGCGCGGTCTGCACGTTGCGCGAGAAGAACAGCCGCTCTACGCCCATGAGATCCGGTTCGTGGAGGACCAGAAGCTCGTCTACCAGGGCGTGGATCGCGAGCAATCGCTCAGGCAGCGATTGGTCCGGGCTCGTGGTCAGGACCCCGTGGTCGACCTCACGAAGGCGGCTGCCGGTCCGCTCGATGATCCCGTAGCCCGTCGCGGCCGTCCCGGGGTCGATCCCGAGAACCTTCACCCGGTGACCTCGGCAAAGACGTCTTCCGGGATGTCGAAATTGGCTGTTACGCGCTGGACGTCGTCAAGGTCTTCCAGCAGCTCGACGAGCCGGAGCGCCTGGCGTGCCTTTGACGAGTCGAGTTCCACCGTCTGCTTGGCGATCATCGCGGACTCGGCCGACTCCACCTCGATACCGGCGCCCTCGAGCAACTTGCGGATCGCTTCGAGCTCGCCCGGCGAGGTATAGATCTCGATCGTGTCGTCGCCCTCGGTATCGACGTCTTGGGCGCCGGCATCGATGGCTGTCAGGGCGACCTCGTCTGCGTCGATGCCGTTGCGCGGCACGCTGATCAGGCCACGCGGCTCGAACTGCCAGGCCACGGCACCTGAGCCGGCCAGCTGACCTCCGCTCTTGCTGAACATCGACCGGACATCGGCCGCGGTGCGGTTGCGATTGTCGGTCTGGGCTTCGACCAGGACGGCGATGCCGCCCGGGCCGTAGCCCTCGTACACGATCTCTTCGAACGCATCGGCCTCGCCGCCGCCGGTGGCCTTGTCGATCGTGCGTTTGATGTTGTCTGCGGGCATGTTGACCGAGCGGGCCTTCTCGATGGCCAACCGCAATCGATAATTGGCATCAGGATCACCGCCGCCCTGTCGGGCTGCCACGCTGATCTCACGGGCGACCTTCGTGAACAGCGCCCCACGCTTGGCGTCGGTGATGCCCTTGGCGCGCTTGATCGTCGACCACTTGCTATGTCCTGACATCGCGGGGCGGAGTATAGCGGACTATCATGAGGGGGCCCCACGCCAAACCGGACGTCACCTCTCCTGTTGCTGATGAAGGACCGACGAAGCCGATGACGATGAAGAACGTCGATCTCCCCCACCTCCGGACGGTCGTCCTGGCGGGCCACGCCGGCGCCGGCAAGACGACCCTCGCGGAGCAACTCCTGCACCGAGCCGGCGCGATCTCTCGACTCGGTCGAGTCGACGACGGGACCGCCCATCTTGACTTCGAGCCCGAAGAACAGAAACGCCGCGAGTCGCTCAGCCTCGCCGTTGGGACCTTCGAATCCGACGGGACGAGGATCTCGCTCGTCGACACCCCTGGTTACCCGGACTTCATTGCCGATGTCATCGAAGGGTTTGCTGCCGCCGATGGTGCCGTTTTCGTGATGGATGCCTCGAGCGGCGTCCATGCGGGCCTGGAGGACGCGGTCGCCCTCGGACGGGGTCGCTCGAGCGCGGCCTGCTTCTTCATCAACAAATGCGATCGTGAGAATGCCGATCCGGCCGCCGCGCTCGATGCTCTCCGCGAAACCTTTGGCAACAAGGTCGCGCCGCTCCAGCTGGCGATCGGGGCGGCGGAGTCGTTCGAGGGCTATGTCGATCTGGTCCACGGCCGGGCCTGGCGCCTGGATGGTCAGGCGGAGATAGAGATCCCGGTCCCGGATGATCTGGCCGAGGAAGTCGCCCGGCGGCGTGATCAGCTGCTCGAGGCCGCCGCCGAGGCCGATGACGATGTCCTGACAAAGTACCTCGAGGGCGAACCGATCTCCGATCCGGAGCTGGAGGCGTGCCTCCGCAAAGGGGTCAAGGAGGCGATCCTGGCGCCGGTCCTCGTCGGCAGCGCGACCCGGGGAATCGGCTTGCGCGGGCTGCTTGATGCCATCGTCCGGTACCTGCCTTCACCGGCCGATGAGCCGCCCAGCCGACCGGTCGATCGGTCCGGTGCCGAGGTCGAGGTAGCTGCCGATGAGTCCGGTCCCCTGCTGGTCCGGGTGTTCAAGACGACCGCGGACCCGTTCGTCGGGCGGCTCACGTATCTGCGGGTCATGTCCGGCACGCTCCACTCGCAGGCTCATGTCTGGAACTCCGTTCGAGGCCAGGACGAGCGGATCGGTCAATTGCTGTTGCTCCACGGCAAGGAGCAGGAACCGATCGGTGAACTCAAGGCCGGCGAGATCGGGGCCGTCGCCAAGCTGTCGGTGACGGAGACCGGCGACACCCTTTCTGTGCGCGACAAGCCACTCGCCCTGGCCCCGTTGGCGTTCCCGGAGCCGAGTCTCATGGTCGCCATCGAGCCCCAGACCAAGGGCGATCTGGACAAGATGGGTCCAGCGCTGACCAGGATGCTCGAGGAAGAACCGACTGTCCGACTCGAACGCAGCGCGACCGGGGAACAGGTCCTGCGCACGATGGGCGAAGCCCACACGACGGTCATCATCGAGCGGCTCAAGCGCAAGTTTGGGGCCGCCGTCGCCACGCACACGCCGCGCGTCCCGTACAAGGAGACGATCCGGGGCAAGACCCAGGTTCACGGTCGCTACAAGAAACAGACCGGCGGTCACGGGATGTTCGGTGACGTCTGGCTGGAGCTGGAACCGAACCCGGATGGCGGCGTCGTGTTCGCCGAGCGGATCGTCGGCGGTTCCGTGCCGCGGGGGTTCTTCTCCGGCGTCGAAAAGGGGATCCGGGAAGCCGCCGAAGGTGGCGTCATCGCCGGCTACCCATTGTCCGATTTCCGAGCAACGCTCTATGACGGATCGTTCCACGCAGTCGACTCGAATGAGCTGTCCTTCAAGATCGCGGCCTCCATCGCCTTGAAGGACGGCATTCACCAGGCCAAACCGGCGCTTCTCGAACCGATCATGGCCGTGCGGATCCGGATCCCCGAGGCCTATCTCGGTGAGGTCAACCGCGATCTCAATGGTCGACGTGGTCGGGTCCTCGGGATGGACTCAGACGGCGATCTGCAAGTCATCGTCGCCCAGGTGCCCCAGGCCGAACTGTTTGCCTACGCCACGGAGTTGCGCTCCCTGGCCCAGGGCCGCGGGTCATTTACCGCCTCCCTCGATCACTACGAGGACGTGCCGCCGCACATCGCACAGAAAGTCATCGAGACCCACCGCAAAGAGATCGAGGACGCGGGCGGACACGTCGGCGGACACTGATGGTCGAACGGATCACCTGGCGTCGGTCACGGCATGGAGCGCCTCACGCAGGCTGAATCGTCCCTCATAGAGCGCCCGCCCAACGATCGCGCCGACACAGCCGATGTCACGCACGGCGCGCAGGTCGTCCACCGATGCGATCCCGCCCGACGCCACGATCGACCCGCGTCGCAGGTCGATGAGTCGCCCATACAGGTCGAGGTCCGGACCCGCCAGCTGACCATCCCGGTCGATGGCCGTCACCTCGAACGTGCGCATCCCCTCGGCCCAGAGGCGATCGATCGCCGCCGCCGTATCCAGTGCATCGTGGTCCGTCGTCCACCCGTATCCGACCGCGTGACCGTCACGGGTGTCGATGGCGGCCACGATCCGCTCGGAGCCGTGCGTCCGGATGAGTTGGCCTGCGAATGACGGATCGCGCAGCGCCGCAGTCCCAACGACGGCCCGCGCCGCTCCGGCCCCAAGGATGGTTGTGACGGCTCGCTCATCACGCAAACCGCCCGCGACCTCGATCGCCACGCCCGGCCCCACGGCCGCCACGATATCCGCGACCTGAGCTGCGTGGATCGGGGTCCCCGTTCGTGCCCCGTCAAGATCGACCACATGCACGATCCGCGCACCGGAAGCGGCAAATGCCCGTGCTGCGCTCGGCGGATCGATGTCGTAGGCGGTCTCCTGGGCGAAGTCGCCCTGTCGAAGGCGAACGACGCGCCCGCCTCGAAGGTCGATCGCCGGGATGATCTGGAACGGCCTTGCGAGTGTCATATCAGCATGGTAGCGTATTAGCACGCTGATACATCAACCGAGACCGACGAGGGACTGCCGATGAGCGACGACTGGAAGACCCCAGATGTCGAAGCCCTGTTCGGGGTGATCCGACGCCTCGAGACCGCGGACGAGACCGAGGCGTTCTTTCGTGACCTGTGCACGCTGAATGAGTTGCGCGACATGGCCCAGCGCTGGGCCGTCGCGAGAATGCTCGACGGTGGCCTGCACTACGCTGAGATTTCGCAGCGGACCGGGGCAAGCACCGCGACGATCACCCGGATCGCATCGTGGCTGAACCACGGCGAGGGCGGCTATCGCGCGATACTCGACAAGACGCAATGAGACGCCGTCTGCGGCTGGCCGTCCCCAACAAGGGTCGAATGGCGGAACCGACCCTGCGCCTGCTCCACGACGCCGGTCTCGTTTTCGAGGAGCACGACCGGAGTCTTGTCGCGCTCGTGCAGAACTACGAACTTGACATCCTGTTCGTGCGTACGAACGACATCATCGAATTCGTCGGGGACGGGGTCGCCGACCTGGGCATCACCGGTGTCGATCTGCTGAGCGAGACTGGCGCCGAACTGCCCCAGGTCCGGACCCTCGGCTACGGCCGCTGTCGGCTGGCCGCGGCAGTCCCATCCGACGCCATCTACCGATCGGTCGAGGATCTAGCGGGGCGGCGTGTTGCGACGGCCCACCCGAACGTCTCGCGCCGCTACTTCGCCGAACTCGGCATCCCGATCGAGATCGTTCCGATCTCCGGCGCGGTCGAGGTCGCCCCACGACTGGGGCTGGCCGATGGCATCGTCGATCTCGTGTCGACGGGCTCCACGCTGGCGATGAACGGCCTGCGCCTGATCGGTGACGTCCTCGCCTCGGAAGCCATCCTCATCGCGAACCCCGGCGCTACCATCGAGCGTGCCCACGATCTCGCCGCCATCGATACGATGCTCAGCGCGGTGATCGCGGCGCAGGGCCGCAAGTACCTGATGATGAACGCCCCATCCGATCGACTTGATGAGATCCAGACTCTGCTCCCAGCGCTCGAGTCGCCGACCGTGATCCCCCTGACTCATTTCGGGATGATCGCCATCCATTCAGTCGTCGATGCCGACGACGTCTGGGGCCTGCTCCCGCGGCTCAAGTCAGCGGGTGCGTCCGGGATCCTGGTCCTGCCGATCGAGAAGATCGTGGCATGACCATGACAACAGCAGCGATCGTCCTCGCCCGCCTCGACCTTGCCGCCGTGGCGGCCGGCGATCCCGTCGCCAGTGGCATCCATCGCACGCTCGTTCGTCGAGGCGCTGTGCTCGATCCGTCCGTCCGCGAGTCGGCTCGAACGACATTGAGCGACATCCGCGTCCGGGGCGATGCGGCGGGTTCCAGGACCAAGCGGCCGTCGGTGGCGGCCGAGCTGACGGCCGCTTGGTCCTGGAACCCGCCGAGCTTCGCGCCGCGCGCGACCGACTCCAACCCGAAGTCCGGCACGCGCTCGATCAAGCCATCGAACACGTCGGTCGCTTCGCCGCGACGCACCGGCCGGTCTCGAGCCGCACGATGGTCGTCCCGGGCATCGAGATCGAACGTCGCTGGGCGCCGCTCGCTCGGATCGGCGCCTACGCACCGGGCGGCTCCGCCGCCTATCCATCTTCGCTTGTCATGACCGTCGTCCCGGCCCAGGTCGCGGGCGTATCAGCGATCGTCGTCGCCTCGCCCGCCGGTCAGGATGGGGACGTGGATCCCGTCCTCCTTGGCGTGGCTGGGCTCCTCGAAGTCGATGCTCTCATCGTGGCCGGTGGCGCGCAGGCGATCGGTGCCCTGGCGTATGGCCTCGCCGACTCGGGTGTCGAGCCAGTGGACCGGATCGTGGGGCCGGGCAATGCCTGGGTCACGGCGGCCAAGATCGAGGTCAGCGGCGGGGTAGGAATCGACTTTCCGGCTGGTCCATCGGAGGGGATGGTCCTGGCTACGCCCCCAGCCGATCCGCGCTGGGTGGCCGCCGACCTGATCACGCAGGCCGAACACGGCCCTGATTCACCGGCGATCCTGGTGACTACGGACAAGGGTTTTGCCGATGCCGTCGAAGCCGCGATCGACGTTCGATTGGCATCCTCGGGTCGCCGATCGATCATCGCCCGGGCCCTTCGCGACCACGGTCGCATCGTCCTGGCCCCGAACCTCGACGAGGCCATCCGCTTCATAAACGCCTACGCACCCGAGCATCTCTCAATCGATATCGAACCGCTGGAGGCGACGGTCGAGCGGATCTGCAACGCAGGCTCGGTCTTCGTCGGACGCTGGGCGCCCGAGTCGGCCGGAGACTACGCGACCGGGGCCAACCACGTCCTGCCGACAGGTGGGCTAGCGCGTGCGTCGGGGGCGTTGTCGGTCGACGCGTTCGGAAAGTTCGTCCAAGTCCAACGGATCGATCGAGTGGGGCTCGGATCCATCCGCAAGACCATCTCCACCTTGGCCGAGGCGGAGGGGCTGCTCGCCCACCGCGATGCTGTCGAGATCCGTTTCGAGGGGTCGACGGGATGAGCTCGAAGCCGATCACCTCTACCTCGCCCGAGGCGCCGGCTACGTACAGCTGGGAAGCGACGAACCTCGAACTCGCGGATCGCTACGGCCTAGACCCGGCCTCGATCGTCCGGTTCGATCTCAATACCTCCCCGACTCCACCGGCCCTCATCAGCAGCCTCCTGGCCGCCGGCCGTTTCGAGGCGCCGCTCTCCGAGTACGCGGCCACCGACTACCGCCGCCTTGTCGAAGCTGCAGCCGCGCGTTATGGCGTGGATCCCGGGCAGATCATCGTCGGGGCCGGCGCGGACGAGATCCTTGACATCATCGCCAAGGTCTTCCTCCCGTCCGGCGGCCATGCAGTGGTTCCGGCACCGACCTACGCGATGTACCGCGTCCTGACCGAGCAGCGTGGGGCGTCCGCGGTGATGATCCCTCGACGACCGGCCTCCGATGGGTACGCCCTCGATCCCGGCGCCATCCGGTCCGCTGTCAAGGAGACGAGGGCAGCGCTTGTCTGGCTCTGCAGCCCGAACAATCCCACGGCGGTCGCGGAGCCAGATGGGTTGATCGCACGCTTGCTGGCCGGCCTTCAGGCGGACGCTGTCGCGGCCGAGCGCCGGCCTCCGATCGTTGTCCTCGACGAGGCCTATGCCGAATTCGTCGGGGTATCACTGGTCGGTCTATGTGACGACTATCCGGAGCTCATCACGGTCCGGACGGCCAGCAAGGCCTACGCACTCGCCGGCTTGCGGGTCGGGTTCGGCATCGCCCGACCGGAGCTCATCGCCCGACTCAACCCGTTTCGGCCGCCCGGCTCCGTCTCGACCGTGTCGGTTACGCTCGTCACCGAGGCCCTGCTGGATGACAGCATCCTGGAGGCGAACCTTGACCGCGTCGCGCGGGAGCGGGTCCGTCTGGCCGAGGGCTTGCGGGCCGTCGGGTGGTCCATCGGACCATCGGTCACGAACTTCCTGCTCGCGGATCTCGGTTCGAGCGAGCGGGCGGCGATCGTGGCGGAACGCCTGATGTCGGAGGGTCTGGTTCCCCGCACGTTCGGCGCCGGCCATCCATTGTCCGATCACCTGCGCCTCACGGTCCGCGACCCACAGGAAAACGATCGCCTCATCGCCGCCGCCGAGGGTGGATCATGACCAGCCCGCTCGGCTCGCTCGAGATCGGCCCCCGAGAAGGACGCCGGGTGACCGTGGCGAGAACCACGAGGGAAACGGATATCACAGTCACGCTCGGACTGGACGGTGCCGGCCATGCGACGATCGATACCGGGATCGGCTTTTACGATCACCTCCTCGGATCGTTCGCTCATCACGGCCTGTTCGACCTGGCCATCAACGCCGACGGAGACCTCCATGTCGACGAGCACCACACGGTGGAGGACACCGCTCTGGTACTCGGTGCTGCCGTCGCCGAGGCGCTCGGCGATCGAGCCGGGATCGCGAGGTTCGGTCAGAGCTCGATCCCGATGGACGAATCGATCGCCACCGCCGTCGTCGATATGGGCGGCCGGCCGTACGCGGTGATCGACCTGCCGTTCCGGGGAGAACGAGTCGGCGCCCTGCCCCTCCAACTCGTGGAACACGCGCTCGAGGCGTTCGCCCGCGCGGCAGGAGCCACCTTGCACTTGTCGGGAACGGGCCGGAACGATCACCATCTCGCCGAAGCCGCATTCAAGGCGCTCGGCCGGGCGCTTCGGGTGGCCTGCGAAGTCGACCCTCGTCGCGAAGGACCAGCCTCGACCAAAGGCGCCCTGGGATGACGCGGTGACATCGCGCCCTCGCGTCGCGGTCATCGACCACGGGGCTGGCAACCTCGTGAGCATTGACCAGGCGCTGACAACGGTCGGGGCGGACGGCATCGTCGTCGCCGACAGGGGGAGTCTTACGTCCTGTGACGCGATGATCCTGCCCGGCGTCGGCGCCGCGGGTCCGGCCATGGCCCGGCTCAAAGCGCGCGGACTTGCAGATCCGATTCGAGCTTGGGCGGCCGCCGAACGGCCACTCCTCGGGATCTGTCTAGGGCTCCAGCTCCTGTTTGACGTCAGCGACGAGGATGGTGCCGAGACACTCGGGATCGTGCCTGGCCGGACCGTCCGGATGGAGCACGCCCCGACGCTGCCGCATACCGGCTGGAACCAGGTCGAGCAGAAGCGCTCGCACCCCATCTTCGATGGCATCGTGGATGGCGCTGACCTTTACTTCGTTCACTCTTATGTCGGACGGCCAGCTGCCAGCGCCCAGGACGTCGTGCTGGCGACGACCGAACACGGCGCACCATTCGTATCCGCGCTGGCGCGGGGATCCCTGCTTGGCGTCCAGTTCCATCCGGAGCGAAGCGGCCGTGATGGTCTCCGCCTGCTCGCCAATTTCGTCGATCTCGTGCGGGCGGCCTGATGCTCCGTCACCGGGTGATCCCCTGCCTCGACGTCGCCGACGGGCGGGTCGTGAAGGGGCGACGCTTCCAGGATCTCACCGATGAAGGCGATCCGGCAGAGCTGGCGGAACGCTATGCGCTGGAAGGCGCCGACGAGCTCGTGTTTCTCGATATCACGGCCGCGCCAGAACGCCGGGGCACGCTGCTCGACATCGTTGATCGGACGGCCCGTCGAGCGTTCATCCCGCTCACGGTCGGTGGCGGCGTCCGGAGCGTCGATGAGATGCGCGCTGTGCTTCGGGCCGGGGCCGACAAGGTCTCCCTCAATACGGCGGCGGTGAACGACCTGATGCTTATCGAGGCATGCGCCCGAACGTTCGGTCGCCAGGCGGTCGTCGTTGCGATCGACGCCCGGATGACGATGTCCGGTACCTGGGAGGTCGTCGTCAAGGGCGGGCGTGAGCCGACCGGGCTCGACGCCGTCGACTGGGCGGAACGTGCCGTGGGGCTTGGCGCGGGCGAATTGCTCGTGACGTCGATCGATCGCGACGGCACCGGGAATGGTTTCGATACCGCGCTGCTGCGCGCGATCGCCGAGCGGGTCAGCGTCCCGGTCATCGCCTCGGGCGGAGCAGCCGGTCCGGACGACTTCATCGCCGCAATCAGGGACGGCGGGGCGGATGCTGTCCTGGCGGCCTCGATCTTCCACCGCGGGATCCGGACGATCTCGGAAGTCAAGGAAGCCATGGCGGTGGCGGGCCTGCCGATCCGCCTCGTGCCGGAGCTCGTCGCATGATCGCGGATCCGTCGGGGCTCGCATTCGGGCCGGACGGTCTGGTCCCGACCGTCGTCCAGGACGCAAGCGATGGTCGTGTCCTGATGGTGGCCTACATGGACACCGAGGCCCTGGCGGCGACGATCGCGACGATGGAAGTCCACTTCCACTCGCGCTCGCGCGGTCGCCTCTGGAGAAAGGGCGAAACGAGCGGCCACGTCCTGCGCGTTGTGGATCTGGTCCCCGATTGCGACGGTGATGCACTGCTGGTGACCGTCGAACCGGTCGGTCCGACCTGCCACCGCGAAACACGGAGTTGCTTTGACCCAGCCGGCGCGCCTGCGGATGGCTCGCCCGAAGGCTTTGCCTGGCTCGAGAAACTCTGGAACACGGTCGCCGGACGAGCGGCAGATCGGCCAGTCGGCTCGTATACGACTGCGCTCCTCGCCGGCGGCGTGGATCTGGTCGGTCGAAAGGTGACCGAGGAGGCAACCGAAGTCCTGATCTCGGCGAAGGACGACGCGGCAGCGGAGTCGAGCGATCTCGATCGGACAGCGTCTCGCTCCGCGCTCTCGGGTGAGGTCGCCGACCTCCTGTTCCACGTCCTCGTCCTGCTCGCCGAACGGGGCCTGCCTCCGGCTGATGTGATCTCCACGCTGCGGGCCCGCGCCCGCCTTTGACCAGCGATCGAACTAGCCGAGGCGACGTCCGATCTCACGCCGGCGCTTGCCGATCCTGACGTCGAGCCACAGCCCTTCGATGGGCTCGGGGACGAACGCCGGATCGACCACTCGCTGGCCATTGATCGTTACGCCGCCGCCGTTGATCATCCTGCGCGCTTCGCCGCGGGATCCAAGGAGCCCAGCCTCGGCGAGCAGGATCGCGATCCCGCCAGCCAGCCAGGCCGGATCGAATTCGAACCCACCGGCCGATTCGTACAGTGAAGCGAGGGCGGCCGGGTCGTCGATCGGCGCAGACGAGAATGTCGCCTCGGAATCCGCCACCGCCCGGGTGGCCGCGCCGATGCCGTGGGTGCGCGTGGTGATGTCCAAGGCCAACGCACGCTGTGCCGACCGAGCTTCCGGCCGCGTCAGCGTCTCGGCTTCCAGCGCCTCGATCTGGGCCCGCGGGAACTCGGTGAACCAACGCAGGTAGGTCCCGACATCTCGATCGTCGTGGTTCAGCCAATACTGGTAAAACGCGAATGGTGAGGTTCTTGCTGGATCGAGCCAGATCGACTCTCCGGCATCGCTCTTCCCGAATTTCGTGCCCGACGGGGAGAGCAGCAGCTTGTAGGCAAGACCATGCGCCCGATCGGCATCGCCCGCACTCCCCGTCGTCCGTCTGATGAGTTCCAGGCCCGCAGTGATGTTGCCCCATTGGTCGGCGCCACCCATCTGCAGATCGACGCCCATCGTTCGATGGAGATGGGCAAAGTCGTAGGCCTGGAGGGTCATGTAGCTGAACTCCGTGAAGGAGAGGCCGCGATCGAGTCGAACCTGCACCGAGTCCTTGGAAAGCATGTACGGGACTGTGAAGTGCTTCCCCGTGTCACGCAAGAACTCGATCAGTGACAGCTCGCCCAGCCAGTCGAGGTTGTTGACCATGACCGCCCCGCCGGCACCTGGGGCGAAATCGAGAAAACGCCCGAGTTGGTCGCGGATCCCGACCAGGTTCTCCTCGAGTACTGCCCGGTCGAGCAGGTTCCGCTCGGCGGAACGGCCGGACGGATCGCCGATCATCCCGGTCCCGCCGCCGACGACCGCCACGGGCCGACCGCCGAATCGCTGCAGGCGCAGAAGGCCGAAGATCGGGACCAGGTGTCCGGCGTGCAGCGAAGCGGCGCTGGGATCGAAGCCGATGTAGCCCGAGATGGCGGGGTCGCGCGCGAGGCGATCCGCCAGCCCCGGCGTGGTGGCGTGCAGGATCCCGCGCCAATCGAGCTCGGCCAGGAGACCGCCCGGATCCGTCAGGGACGGCTTCGTCACAGGCAGGACCCTCGAGCCGTCTCGACTATGGCGCCAAGCGTCAACCGTGGATTCACGCCCCCTATGCTATCGTGCGGCCTCATATGCAGACCAGTCTCGCTCGGCGCCTGCGCCGTCGGAGAGCGCTCCAGCGTCGACCCCCGGGACGAGCCGGAAAGATCTTCGGATCGTTCGTCCTCATCGTCCTCGTCGTGTTCCTCGCCACCGGCGGCCTGCTGACAGCTGCCGGCGTTGTCGCAGGGGTCAGTGCCTACAACTATTACGCCCAGGGCCTGCCGGATCCGGTCAGCACGCTGACGAACATCGAGTTCGAGCAGCAGACCGTGCTCTACGACCGGACCGGAACGATCGTGCTCGCCCGTCTCGGCGACCTCAAGCGCGACTTGGTCACCTTTGACCAGATCCCCGGTGAGACCCTCGATGCCACGACCGCGATCGAGGACAAGGACTTCTGGGTCAATCCGGGTTTCGACCCGGTCGGCATCGTGTCGGCCGGTATCGACACCGTGTCGGGTCGGCCGCGTGGAGCGTCAACCATCACCCAACAACTGGTCCGCGCCAGGCTCCTGCCTGCTGCGGCCTTTGCCGATGGCACGTACGAGCGCAAGGCTCGCGAGATCATCCAATCCATCCGCCTGACCGATGCGTTCCCCGGCGAGGAAGGCAAGCAACAGATCATCACCGCCTACCTCAACCAGAACTTCTACGGAAACCAGAGTTATGGGGTCAAGGCCGCGGCCAAGGGCTACTTTGGCAAGCCCCTCGCCGAGTTGACCCTCGCCCAGCATGCGATCCTCGCGGCCATTCCCCAGTCGCCTACGACATTCGATCTCGTTCGGAATGCCGAGGAGGTCTGCCTGGAGGACGTCGCGGAAGGCGAGGAATGCGCACGATTCAAGCTCGTCGTGCCCCAGGATTCCGAGATCGTCATCCGGCGTAACAAGGTCCTTGAACTTATGGCCACGCGCAGCCCGCTGACCGGTGACAAACACACGCTTGGCGAGTATGAGGCGGCCAAGAATGAGCCGGTCGAGCTCATTCCCCAGGTTTCGGCCGCGTGGAAGGCTCCCCATTTCGTGTGGCAGATCCGCCGTGAACTCGGCGCGATGTTCTGCCCGGATTCTCCTTCCGACTGTCCCACCGCCGATCTGGGTGGGTACAAGGTGATCACCACCATCGACATGGACATGCAGAAGGCCGCCGAAAAGTGGGCCTACGTGTCGGCCCGAGCCACCAACGCCAAGAACCCCAGCGCCATCCTGTCCAGCCGTAAGATCCCCCGCTCGGACCGGTCGTGGATCCTCGGGCTGCGTGGTCAGAACGTCAACAACGCGGCGGCCGCGGTCCAGGATTATCGGACCGGCGAGATCCTGGCCTACGTCGGCTCGGCCAGCTACACGTCAAAGGGCAACAAGAAGTTCCAGCCCAAATTCGACGTCTTGTCCGACGGCTGGCGCCAGCCGGGTTCGGCGATCAAGGCCGTCAACTATCTCGTGGGCATCGACGACAGGACGCTCACCGCTTCGACGATGATCATGGACGTCACGACGAATTTCGGTGGTGGATTCATCCCGACCCAGGCCGACAAGAAGGAACGCGGGCCGGTTCGACTTCGCTCTGCTCTCCAGTTCTCGCTCAACATCCCGGCGATCAAGGCAACGATCATGACCGGCCTCGAGCGGGTCGTGGATCGCACCAAGGATTTCGGGCTCCGTTACCAGAGCACAGCCACCCCGGTGCTGTCCGAGGGGATCGGGACGCTCGAAGTTCACCCCATCGACTTGCTCGGTGCCTACAGCATGATCGCCAACGAAGGCAAGCTCATGCCCCGACGGATCATCAAGACGATCCTCGATTCCGACGACCAGGTCTTCTGGCCGAAGGCCGGCGATCTCAAGCAGGGCAAGCAGGTCGTCGACCGCGGTTCGGCCTACATCATCACGGACATCCTGGCCGGGAATACAGACAAGTCGGTCAATCCGTACTGGGGCAAGTGGGCGATCTACGACAAGGGGGTCCGCCGACCAGCCGCATACAAGACCGGGACGACGAGCGAAAACGTCGACGTGGCAGCGTACGGGTTCGTCGCGCCGCCAAAGGACAAGGACGCCCCGGCGCTGGCGGTCGGCGTCTGGATGGGTAACAGTGACAACAGCCCCAACAGCGGCAAACTTTCGCTCGATACTGCGGCACCGCTCTGGTCGGCGATCCTTGGCGAGGTCACCAAGGGCAGCAAGATCGCCTCGTTCTCTTCGCCCAAGGGGCTCGTGACCGCCACAGTCGACGCATTCACCGGGCTCAGGCCGGGTCCGTTCACGACTCGCAAGGTCAGGGAATTGTTCCTGCCGGGGACGGTTCCCAAGCAGAAGACGACGATTCGCGTCGCCGCCGAAATCGACGATGCCTCCGGCCTCCGCTGGCGGGACGGTTGCGTGGGACCCAAGGTGACTCGCGGATTCTTCGATCTCTCCGAAGTCGAGGCCAATTTCCCGGCCTGGCAGCGAGCGAACGCAGCCTGGGGCGCCCGTGCCGCGCGCGGGTCCGGCGTCGGCGGTGGCCTGAAAGGCACTTCCACGATCTATTTCTATAACAGTGCATTCGCCCCGTACGGGCGAACGTGGGGTGCGAGTTTCATGCCCAGCAAGCGTTGCCCGATCGCTCCGCCGCCGATCTATTGCGACCCATTGGCCAGCCCGATACCCGACCCGTCGCTGCCCCCACCAGAGCCATGCGTTCCGGCACCATCGGAGCCGCCGCCGGGCGGTAGCCCGGCTCCAGGCGGTGGCCCGAAGGGAACACCGAAGCCCTGACGCATCAGAACTCGACGATCGTCGCGCCGTCCCCTCCCTCACCGCGCTGACCCGGTCGCAGCGATCGCACGAGCGGATGGTCCGCGGCCGCCGAGCGGACGGCGTCGCGTACGGCGCCCGTGCCCATCCCGTGGATGATCAGGACCTTGTCGAGTCCAGCCAGGCCCGCATCGTCCAGGTACCGGGACAAGACATCGAGGGCTTCGTCAACCCTCGCACCGCGCAGGTCAAGCGATGAGGCCACCGACCGCGCCCGATCGGTCCGGATCGCGACCTCGCCCGAATCGCCTGGTCCGTCCGTACGTGGCTCGTCCGTACTCGACGTCGGGTCGCCAGAAGCCAGCGCGAGCCCATCCACATCGACCGTCACCCGCATCCCACCGACTTCGAGGGTCGCCCTTCGTCCGCCGCGCTCCAGGGCGACGATTCGGCCCTCCCAGCCCGCCGACGTGCTGCGCGCACGCTCGCCAAGTCGCCATTCGCGCTCGACGACCGGCTCCTCCAGTACCGACGGTTCGCCCTCGGGGAGACGATCGAGGGTCTCCTGCGCGCGAGCGACCGCGTCGTCGAGCGCCGGCGCGGTCACGGTTTCGCGCTCGAGCGCCTCGCGCGTCGTCCTGACCTCGTCGCGCAGGTCGGCCACGATCCGCTCTGCCTCCGCTCGCGCCGAATCCACCGTTTCGTCCCGCTCTCGACGGGCGCGCCGGCGCTCCTCTTCCGCAACGTGCAGGGCTTCGGTCGCGCGCAGCTCGGCTGTTCGAGCCCGGTCGAGAGCCGCGCCGGTCTCTCCCTCGGTCGCCTTGATCGAGGCCAGGGTCGCCTCAAAGGATCGCTGCGACTCGCTCAGCCGCGACCGAGCGTCGTCCACGATCTCTGCGGTCAGGCCCAGTCGCTCCGCGATGGCAAACGCCTGACTGCCGCCCGGCAGACCGATCGTCAGGCGGTAGGTCGGCGAGAGCGTCTCGAGGTCGAATTCGACAGCGGCATTCCGGGCCCCGGGTGTCGTATAGGCGTAGGCCTTCAGCTCCGCATAGTGGGTGGTTGCCGCGACCAGCGCCCCAGCCCGGATGAAATAGTCGAGGAGCGCCTGCGCGAGCGCGGAGCCCTCCGTGGGGTCCGTTCCCGCCCCAAGTTCGTCCAGCAGGACCAGCGTGCCCGGTCCGGCCGCCTCGACGATCCGGATGATCGATCGCAGATGTCCAGAGAATGTCGACAGGGACTGGGCGATGGACTGGTCATCGCCGATGTCGGCGAACACGTCGCGCCAGATCGGCAGGCGGCTGCCGGGCTCGGCCGGGATGTGCAGGCCGGCCTGATGCATGACGCTGAGCAAACCGAGCGTCCGGAGGGTCACCGTCTTGCCTCCGGTGTTCGGTCCCGTGACGACGAGGGCGCTGTAGCCGTCGCCAAGACGGATGTCGATCGGGACGACCCGCCCGGTCAGACCCGGGTGGCGAGCCGACAGGAGAATGGCCTCTGCGCGGTCCGTCGTCTCGGCGCGACTCGCGCCCATCTCGGCGCCCAACGTGGCCTTGGCAGCCCACAGGTCAAATCGGGCCAGCGCACCCAACGTCTCGCTGAGTGCGTCGGCATTCGCAGCGACCAACGCCGAGAGCGCGTCGAGGATCCGGGCGATCTCCTCGGCCTCGGCGACCTGGGCTTCACGCCAGGCGTTCCCGAGCTCGACCGCGACCATCGGCTCGATGAAGAGCGTCTGGCCGCTCCCCGACGCATCATGGACGATGCCCTTGACTCGCGAGCGTGCCTCAGCCTTGATGGGGACCACGTAGCGGCCGTTGCGGAGCGTGATGATCGGCTCCTGGAGGGCGTTGCCCAACTCCGTCCCGACGAGCGAATCCAGTCGACGACGGAGTCGTTCGTAGGCGACCCTGACGGCCGCACGCAGACCACCCAGCCGCGGTGAAGCGGTATCGAGCAGTTCCCCGACGGGGTCGAAGCTCCGGGCCAGGGTGGAACGCAGCGCTGGAAGCTCGTGGAGTTCAGTGCCAACCTGACGCAGTAACGGCCGGCGCTCGCCGGCAAGCATGGTCGCCAGGCGCCCGGCCGCGTCGAGCGTGGTCGCGATCTCCAGGAACTGGGCGGGGTCAAGACGACCGCCCCGGGTGGCTCGCTCGATGGCTGGGCCGATGTCATGGGCCGCGCCGATGCTGACACCCGGCCGCTCCTCGAGAAGCGCCCGGGTCTGATCCGTTTCGTCGAGGCCCCGGGCGACGATGACGGGGTCACTCGAAGGTTCGAGCGCCTCGGCCAGACGCTGCGACGGCGGAAACGAGGTCGCCGCGGCAAGACGGGCTCGCACGGTCGGGAACTCGAGCAGGACCAACGACCGCGCGTCCATGGGATACGACCCGTCAGCGACGCGAGCCGGGTCCGGACGCCGACGGGTGGCCGACCTCGACGAAACGCCATGGTCGCCTGACCCACGGCGGTCCCGCAAACGCGATCCCGATGCGCGGCGTCGATCGCACCACGGGCGGTGCTTCGCTGACGGGGCGCTCCTCCAGTCGCAGCGCCGAAGCAGGGTCGCACAGGTCCAGCCCCGTCCAGCGAGTATCGATCCCGAAAGATGCGCCCACCAGGCCGGGACCGCTCGCGATCCGATCGGCCGGAAGCCCGGCGATCCGCTCCGCGGCCTCGGCAACCTGAGCGGGCGTCCGTGCTCGGCGCCGCCTGGCGGATGCGATGACACGATCGACCCGCATCCGCTCGACACCCTCCGTCGGAGCGACGGCACGGATAAGCACGGCAGCAGGCACGCCGTCGGGTTCAGTAACGACGTTCAGGCAGTCATACATCCCGTAGACAAGGTACACGTAGGCTCGCCCTGGCGGGCCGAACATGACCCGATTCCTGAGTGTTTCGCCAAACCGGGCGTGCGAGGCTCGATCTTCCTCGCCGACGTACGCTTCGACCTCCACGATCCGGCCCGTGCGCCGACCAGTCTCGTCATCGCGAACCAGACGTGCCCCGATCAGGCGCTCAGCGGCGTCGAGGGTGGAGCCGAGCAGCTGGGAGCGGTCGAGAACGGGCAGCGGGCTAGTACTGCGCTTCGATCTCGTTCGGGACGAAGAGACCCGTCAGGAAGAAGAACCCTGGGATCAGTGTCTCGCGGAAGAACGCAGTGAACTGCGAGCCATCCATGGCGGTCCACACGTCACGCAGGAACGGCAATTCCTGCGCGTCTTCCGCGATCCCCGGAATGCGAAAGAACGAATCGAGGATGATCAGGACAGCCCCGTAGACGATCGCGGCCTCAAGCAGTCCGAGGATGCCCCCGAGGATCTCGTCCGCGAAGCGTGCCTTCTTGAACAGGGCTTGGGGCTTGTAGAACCCCTGCGCCACGAGCGCGAAGGCGATCGCCGAGGCCACGAAGATCGTGGCGAACCCGATCATGTAGCTGTATTCCCTCGAGAACTGCGTCCAGTTCGCGCCAAGGAACTGCGACAACGGTTCGGCCAGCAGCGCGGCCAGGAACCATGAGAACAGGATCGACCCGATCCCGATCAGTCGCCGAATCGTCCCCTGGGCGAATCCGAGGACGAAGAAGCCCATGAAGAACAGGATGATCAGCAGATCGACCGCTGCGAATCCCTCAAGGAACCCCTGGATATCCACCCAGTCCGCCTCCTGTTTGCGCTATCGCGGCGACGCCGCGGCCGGCGCAAGGGTAGCAGCGGGCATTCGCGTGCCGCAAGGCCGGCATGAGCTTTCTGGTGCGTGGCCCGAAACCATGTGGGCGGTCACGCAACGCCGCGGCATCGAGCCGGCCGCGTGCCAACGAGCGCAGGATGCCCGGTTCAGCTCCGGAAGCGGGCTCCCACATCGAGCGATAGTCCGTCGAC
>SPCO01000040.1 GCA_004525275.1 Thermomicrobiales bacterium
CCGAACCCGATGCCGACACCGAACCCGATGCCGACACCGAACCCGATGCCGACACCGAGAACGTGATCGTCGACGCCGAAGGGGATGACGACGCGTCGGAGTCATTGGAAGAAGACTCGAATGGATCGCCGGTCCCGATCGAGGCGGGCCGACAGCGCGGAGGACCACCACCACGGCGCCGTGGGCCAGGCGGTCCTGACGATGGTGGCCCGAGCCGAGCCGCCCGGGCTGGCCGTCGGGTAGGTCTCCTGGCAGGGATCTTCGTCGTCGTCGCCGTCTTCCTGCTGTTCAGCGTCGGTCTGGATCTCTGGACGGACGCGCAGTGGTATCAGAGCGTTTCGTTCGATTCGGTCTTCTGGACGCGCCTGGCGGCGACCTTCGGCCTGGGGGTCGGGGCGTTCATCCTGGCGTTGGTCGTCCTGCTCGGGAACCTCTGGCTGGCTGGTCGGTTGGCCCCGGTCAATGACGGGACGGGCAGCGGTCTGCGCTCCGTCGTCGACCGGATCAATCAGGCTGCTCGCGCGGCCGATGCGTCGCGCGCCGGAGGGCGTTCGACCTTTGGCGGCAGTCGCCCCCAATTCGGGAACTCCGCCGGCGGTCGCGGCGACCAAGCCAGTACCTTCGAGATGGGTGACATCCCGGATCTCGCGCCCCTCGCCGGCTGGGCGCTCGGCGGTCTCTCCATCTTTATCGCCCTGGTCATCGCTGGAGCGATCTCCGGCGCCTGGGAGACGGTCCTGCTCTGGGTCCACAAGGTCCCTTTCTCGGAGACGGCGTCCTTGACCGACCCGATCTTCAACAAGGACATCGGCTACTTCCTGTTCGAACTGCCGTTCCTGCGGCTCGTTCAGGGTCTGTTCAACGGCCTGGTGGTGGCGACCCTTCTCGTCACGGGGGCCCGTTATCTCATCGGGGCGACGCATGGTGGTCTGGTCTTCTCCACCCCCATCCGCGTCCACCTCGCGGTTCTCGGCGCTCTGTTCCTCTTGTCCGTCGCCTTTGGCTACCAGCTCGACAAGCTGGAACTCGTGTACAGCAATCGGGGTCTGGCGACTGGCGTCAGTTACACGGATCAGAACGCCCAGTTCGCCGCCTACGACATCCTGACCGTGATTTCCGGGATGGCCGCGGCGCTGCTCGTCGGAGGCGCCTTCACCCGGGTCATCTGGCCATTGGGACTGGCCATCGCCGTCTGGTTCCTCGCCTCGATCATCGTCGGGCGCCTCTACCCGGAGGCCATCCAGCGCTTCACCGTAGAGCCCAATCAGAACACCCAGGAAGCCCGCTATGTCGGCAACAACATCGCCATGACCCGCCTCGCCTACGACCTCGATGGCTGGCAGGACATCCCGTTCCGCGGTGATCAGATCCTGACTGCTGCTCAGATCGAGGAGGAGGCGGACACGTTTCGCAGTGCCCGGTTGTGGGATTACCGACCACTTCGGGCGACGCTTGACCAGCTGCAGACCGTGCGGCGTTACTACGACTTCACGGACGTCGACACCGACCGCTACGTCATCGACGGGGTCGAGCGCCAGGTCATGCTCTCGGCGCGTGAGTTATGGCTCGAGCAGAACCCCAGCGCGACGGGCTGGGTCAACCAGCGGATCGTCTACACCCACGGCGTCGGCGCGGCGATGGTGCCGGTCAACGAGGTCACCAACGAGGGACAGCCCCGTTTGCTGATCAAGAATCTGCCACCCATCTCGGCGCCCGAGGCGCCGACGATCACCCAGCCAAGGATCTACTTCGGGGAGCGACCAAGCAGCTACATCGTGGTCGGTGCGCAGCAGAACGAGTTCGATTACCCGACCGGCGACGATTCGACGGGAGACGCCAGCACCGACACGCGCTGGACCGGGGACACCGGGATCCCGCTGGATACCACCCTCCAGCGGCTCCTGTTCGCGCTCCGCTTCCGTGATCTGGACCTGCTGATCAGCGACCAGGTCATCCAGGGCAGCCAGCTGCTCTTCCACAGATCGCTAGAGGATCGGGTGACGCGGATCGCGCCATTCCTCCGGTTCGACAAGGACCCATACCTGGTCATCGATGATGCCGGCCGAATGGTCTATGTCCAGGATGCCTTCACGACCTCCGACAAATTCCCGAATGCGCAGGCGTTCAGTCCATCGAGCCTGGGCTCGACCGGGCTCGGCGACCAACCGTTCAACTACATCCGGAACAGCGTCAAGATCACCATGGACGCCTACGACGGCGCGATGCACTTCTATGTGAACGACCCCAGCGACCCGATCGTGCGGGCATACGCGGGCGTCTTCCCGGATCTGTTCGTGCCGCTCGAGTCGATGCCGTCGGACCTGCTGGCCCACCTGCGGGTCCCGGAGGAACTGTTCAACGTGCAGAGCCGCGTCTTCGGGCGCTACCACGTGACGGATACCCAGCAATTCATCCAGAAGGACGATCTGTGGACCGTTCCTGACCAGACGAGCGAGCAGACACTTCCGTCGGAGGCCTACTACGTCGAGATGCGTCTGCCCAAGGAGGACAGCGTCGAGTTCCTGCTTCTCCAGCCGATGGTGCCGATCGACCGACCGAACATGATCGCCTGGGTTGCCGCTCGGATGGATGCCCCGAATTACGGAGAGACGCGGGTCTACCGCTTCCCGGCCGATACGACGATCTTCGGGCCGGCCCAGATCGAGGCCCGGATCGACCAGGACCCAGCCATCAGTGCCCAGATCTCGCTCTGGAACCAATCCGGCAGCAAGGTCATCCGCGGCAATCTCATCGTCGTGGCCCTGGACGAGTCATTGATCTACCTGCAACCGGTCTACCTGCAGTCGACCGGTTCGGCGTTCCCGGAATTCAAGCGCATCGTGGTCGCCTCCCCCCGCCAGGTCGTCTGGTCCGAGACGCTCGGCGACGCGCTGGAATTGCTCCTCGCTGCCGAGGCCGGGAGCGTGCCCGGTCCGGGGCCTGGGCCGACGCCGGGTCCATCGCCGGGTCCATCGCCGGGTCCGTCCGGACCGGTCCCAACGCTCGCGCCCGGATTGCCGACTGATGTCGCCGGGCTGATCACGTATGCGAACACGCACTTCGAAGCCGCTCAGGTTGCGCTTCGGAGCGGTGATTTCGCGAAGTACGGCGTCGAGATCACGCTCGTGGAGGCGGCTCTCCGACAACTCCAGATCCTGGCCCCCGGGCTTGTGATACCGAGCCTCGCTCCGGCGCTCAGCCCGGCACCGTGAACCGGGGAGCGGTGCTCGGCGGGGCCCTGCTCGTGACTCTGGCGAGACCGGCCACCTGGCCATTGGCCCTGGCGACCTTCCTCATTCGAGGCGGGATCGTGCTGTTCCTCATCCCGATCGTCGTGCTCCCAAGTCCGGTCGGGCTGGCCAACGGGCTCGGCCCAACGGTGACCTCGATCGCGTTCGGGTCGGTCTCCCTGACGATCATCGCGGTCGGGAGCGCGATCGGCTTTGGGGTCGTCCTGGTCCTCGTGCTGGCTGGCTGGCTGGCGGCCGCCCTGGAAGGAGAAGGATCGAACCTGGTTGCCGCTGACGAGGAGGTCGCTGGCGTCCGCCTGGTCCCGGTCCCGCCGATGACCAGACATCTCGCGGCACGGATCCTGACGGTCCGACTCATTGCCAACATCCCGCTCGGTCTCACGCTCGTGTGGGGCTCGATCCGCCTGGTCGATCTCGCCTACCATGAATTGACGAGCCCGTCCGATGTCGCGACGCCCATCGTCGGCCGCGTCGTGCTCGGTGCCCCAGACGTGGTCGGGGCGATCGTGTTGACATGGATGTTCGGCCAGATCATCGGCGCGATCGCCGCCCGACGGATCGTCCTTTACGGGATCAGCGCGACGGTCGCCCTTCGGACCGCGATGGCGACCGCAGTGCGGGACCCACTGGCCAGCCTCGCCCGGTTCTGGATCCCGACCTTCGTCCTCCTGGCGGTACTGGTTCCTTCGGCGATGGCCGCCAGCGCGGCATGGGGGGCCGTTGCCGCCGCCTTGCGCGATCCCATCGACGCGGGCGGGATCGTCGCCGCGACCCTGATCTTCGTCGCCCTCTGGATGATCGGTTTGCTCCTGACCGGCGTCGTGTGTGCGTGGCGTTCGGCCATTTGGACCGTCGCCCAGGTTCTCGAAGAGGGGACGTTCGGGGGGTTGGTCGACAGCCGACCGGGTGATTGGCGGGATGACGGGTCGTCTGCCAAGGTGTAGCGAGGGGCCGATCGGGTTCCGGCGCCGAGGTGGACGATGGCTGCGAGGACGATCGATTGCGTGGAGTGTGGTGCGACGGTCGCCTACGGGCGACTCTCTTGCCCGGACTGCGGCTCGCTGCTGGCATCGATGGCGGGATCCATCGCTCCGAAGTCCGTTCCGACGCAGATGGCCACCATCGAGCATGAGGGCGTCTCCGACCTGACCGAACAGGCGACCGAGACGCCGCACAGCGAGCCCGCCGACGCGCAGATCGATGCGTCCTCCGGCCGCGCGCCTGCCCAGGCGCCGCTCGATGCGCCCGCGGAGCCACCGATGCCTGCATCCATCCCCCGTCAGCCGAATGTCTACCAGCCGCCGATGCTCGCGGCGGCTGCGGTCATGACGAGTGCGCCGGTCTGGCCGGGGGCCGTGCCGCCCGCCCCGCAGGTGCCCGATGCGTCGTCCGCCACGAAAACGGTCCAGGCGAGTCCTTGGTCGAACTCGATCGACCGCGCCCGGGTCCTGGAGATCTCGGGCTGGGTCGTCCTGGTCGGAGCTGCGTTCGCCACGCTCGGATTCCTCTTGCCCTGGTCGCGCGTCGTCATCGGGGCCGGTGCCTTTGGCGGGTATCTCAGTACGTGGGGATTGGCGAGCCCGACCCACCTCCTGGTGTTCCTTGTGATCCTGGCTGTCCTCGGCCTAGCCGTCGTCCCCTCGCGGGTCCCTGCCTGGTTGGCGTTCGGGGTCGGAGGACTGGCTCTCGGTGGGCTCCTCATCGGCCTGAGCTGGCCGTACCTCGTCGGCCCACTCGGTGCCGACATCGGGGTCCTGATGGTCGGGCTCGGGGGCGCGATCCTGGGTATCGGCGGGGTCATGGCCTCCTGGTCATCGCGTCACGTCGAGTTCGAACCGCCCGTCTGAACCCGCGGGCGTCGCGCAGCCACCCGAAGCGCCCCTGCTACACTGCCTCGAGCGAATCGGGATTGATCCGATCAGGACTCGGCAACGCGATGCCAGCGGAGGCACCGACCCAGGCGTATGGACCAGATCCTCGGGCAGATCGGCGAGTCACTCGGCGGCTTCTTCCAGAGCGCACCCGTCCAGTTCGGTCTTCGAGCGATCGGGATCTATATCGTCATCATCTGGTTGGCGGCGGCCTACTGGGCGTTCCGCGACATGCAGCAGCGCTCCGACAACGCGATCCTGCCCTATCTCGCGGCTTCCGGGATCATCCTGTTCACACCGATCTTCTTCATTCTCGCCGTGCTGATCTACCGGATCATCCGGCCGCACGAGAAGATCGGCGAAGTCTGGGAACGCAATCTGGCGGAGGAGGCCCTCCTGGCCGAAGTGGAGTCGATCCACCACTGCCCGAGCTGCGATCGCCGCATCGACGACGAATGGATCATCTGCCCCGGTTGTCGGACTCGCCTGAAGCGCGTCTGTCCGAACTGCAGCCGTCTTGTCGGCATGGATTGGTCGCTGTGTGCCTGGTGTGGCAAGGATTTCGAACGCCGAGAGGCACCGGCCGCGATCGAGGCCCTGCCGCAGGGCGTTGAGGCGATGGACCGTGTCGCCGACCCTCCGACACCGAGGGTCGCGGCCACCGCCAAGCCAAAGGCAGCCTCGTCGACCCGGAACCAGTCGCGATCGACGGTCGCCCCGATCCCGGGGTCGACCCAGGATGCACTGCCGGAGCGTTGAACCCGCCGGACCTGCCCTCCGATGAGGACGAGGATCAGGGTCTGACCGATCGCGAGCCGAGTCCCGCGCTACGCCCCGGCGCCTCCACATTCACGATCGAAGGGCGCGCGGCGCCGGGTCTTTTCGTGGTCGGCTGGGTCGGCACGCTCATCGGCCTTGGCCTGATCGTTATCGGCGTCCTGGCGGCGGATCAGGGAACGAGTCGGATCCTGCTGCTGGCCGGTCTCTTTGTTCTGGGCCTGGGACTGATCGCGGGCGCGGGATCGCAGGGCATCGAACGACGTGCCCGTGGTCGCCTGGCCTACCAGGGTCCGTCGCCATTCCTGGTTCTCGCGGCATCGGTCCCGGTCACGGTCCTGACGCTGATCATCGTCAGCCTGCCGTTCGTTCTGGCGAGCGTCTCGCTGGACGGTGCCTTCGGGGCGCTCCTCTCGGTCAGCGTACAGGCGGTCCTGTATCTCGGCCTCGTGCGTCTTCTCGTCGTTGACGTGGGCGCCCTCGACTGGCGGGCGATGGGCGTATCCCGCCCGGATCGCGCGGCCATCGTCGCGATGGCCACTGGAGCCGTTTGGGCCCTGCCGGTGGTGTTCGTGACCGCGATCGTCGCGGCCGTTCTCATTTCGGCGGTCCCGGTCGAGCCGATCAGCCCGTTGCCGCCGACGGGCACCACGATCGGGTTCGCCCTGTCCCTGATCGCCGGTGCGATCGTGGCGCCGCTGGGTGAAGAGATCCTGTTTCGCGGCTTCGCGACCACGGCCTGGGTGCGAGGTCTCGGGGTGCGCCGCGGGATCGTGCTTGGCGCTCTCGTATTCGCGTTTGCGCACGTGGTCACGGTCTCCGGGCCGACCGCCGGCGAGGCCCTCGGCCAGGCCTTCGTGGCGTTTGCCGCTCGACTGCCCGTGGCCCTCGCTCTGGGCTGGATCTTCATCCGTCGAGGGACTATCTGGGCATCCTTCGGGCTCCATGCCGCGTTCAACGGGACCCTGCTGATCATTGCCGAGGCCGCATCGCGCTGACCCGATGACTCCGGATGCACCAGCCGGTGAGCCGTGGATGAGGGCTGTTCTGTAGGCTCCGCATCGTCCTTGAGGTCCGGACGGCGGAGGGAATCGGCGGGCTTCCGTCGTTCGGACCCGGGGACGCCTGACGGCCCGGTTCGTTCCCTGGAGGTTCCTGATGGACGGTCGTGGGAGAGCCATCCGCGAGCTGCCCACCGAGGAGCGGCCCCGCGAGCGCCTTGCCAGCCGCGGTGTCGGGGGACTGACGAGCGCGGAACTCATCGGCCTGGTGTGGGGGTCTGGGACCCGTGGCCGTTCGGCCGTCGATCTGGCGGCGGACGCGTTGATCCGCCATGACGGCCTGACCGGGCTCGCCCGGGCCGCCGAACAGGAGTTGGCTGAGGTCCATGGTGTCGGCCCGGCCAAGGCCGCCCAATTGATTGCCGCCTTCGAACTTGGCCGTCGTCTGCTGGCCGACTGGCCGACGGCTCGCTGGACGATCCGCGGTCCGCATGATGTGGCCGATCGGCTCATCCTCCAGATGGGTCGCCTCGAGCGCGAGGAGTTGCGGGTCGTGATGCTGGACACGAAGAACCACGTGCTTCGCGTTGCGACCGTGTACCAGGGCAATGTGTCCGCGTCGCTCGTACGGGTGGGAGAGCTTTTCCGCGATCCCGTCCGACTCAACGCGGCCGGCGTGATCCTCGTCCATAACCACCCTTCCGGGGATCCCACGCCCTCGCCCGACGACCTCCATCTCACGGCCGAAGCGCTGGCCGCCGGTCGACTGCTGGACATCCAGCTTCTCGATCACCTCGTCATCGGGCACGACGCCTACGTCTCGCTTCGAGACCGAGGGGTCGCCTTCGATCGGCCGGGTACGACCGGGCCCGGTCCGGATCACGCCGCCGCCGATCAACGCCTCGCGACCTAGCGGACGATCCGCGGCCGCCCGGTCGTACCGGGGCGACCGGGTATACTGCCCCGGCTGCCTGCCCCGCCGGGCCTGGAACCGCGCGAACCGCCCGACAGAGGCGCGACTGCGTCCGCGACCACGCCAGCGACGAACGCTACTTATCACCCAGCCTCTGACGACGATGAAGGACCCGCCCCCTCATGCTCGACCGGATCCTCGGCCTCTTCTCACGTGACATCGGGATCGATCTTGGGACCGCCAACACACTCGTTCACGTCCGAGACCGAGGGATCGTCATAAGTGAACCGTCCGTCGTGGCCATCGATGCCAAGACGAAGCGGGTCCTGGCCGTCGGCGCGGAGGCCAAGCGAATGGTCGGGCGGACGCCGGCCAATATCATCGCCGTGCGACCGCTGCGTGACGGGGTCATCAGCGACTTCGACGTCACCGAACAGATGATCAAGTACTTCGTCGACAAGGTCCACGACCGGGTCGGCACGATCGCCCGGCCGCGGATGCTCCTCGGCATCCCGTCGGGTGTCACCGAGGTGGAGAAGCGCGCCGTCCGCGACGCCGCCCTCAACGCCGGGGCCCGTTGGGCCGGTCTCATCGAGGAGCCCATGGCGGCCGCCATCGGTGCCGGCCTGCCGGTCAGCGAGCCATCGGGCTCCCTCATCGTCGATATCGGCGGCGGGACCACGGAGGTCGCGGTCATCAGCCTGGGAGGGATCGTGGTCAGCCGAAGCATCCGGATCGGCGGCGACGAGATGGACCAGGACATCGTCACCTTCGCCCGACGCGAGTACAACCTGTTCCTGGGCGAGCGAACCGCCGAGGACATCAAGATCGCCATCGGCTCCGCGTATCCCGGCGAATGGGACGCACAGCGCGTGGCCCTGCGCGGTCGCGACCTGCTCACCGGTCTGCCCCGCTCGGTGGAGGTCGGTGCGGACCAGATCCGCGAGGCCATCGAGCCGTCTGTCCAGCAGATCGTCGACACGGTCAAGGACACGATCGAGGAGACCCCGCCGGAGCTCGTCGCAGACATCATGGATCAGGGCATCGTCCTGGCCGGTGGTGGCGCCCTGCTGGCGGGCCTCGACCGGCGCGTCGCAGAGGCGACCCAGATGCCGGTCCATATCGCCGATGACCCGCTGACATGCGTGGCGCGAGGCACCGGCGTCGTCCTCCAGGATCTCGACCGGATGGGTCGAGTCCTCGTGTCCGAGACCTACTCTCGACCGCCGCGCTGAGCGAGCCAACCACCCCGACCACCCGAGCACGCAGAGCCGAACATGTCGTCCCTCCTCGCTACCCGCGCCGCCCGCCGCAGATGGATCGCGTTCGTGACGTTGCTCGTGGTGAGCGTCATGCTCATGGCCTTCTCGTCGAACCCCTCCGTTCGCGACATGCAGAGTGGCGTCAGCTTTGCGTTCCGACCGATCCAGTCCTCGCTTGAGGAAGTCGCCAAGGGAGCATCGTCGGTCGTCGCTGCCATCACAGAGATCGATCGGCTCCGAGTGGACAACGGGGCCCTGCGCGCCGAGAACGAACGACTTCGCTCGGAGAACGTCCGATCCGAGGCTATCCGCCGCGAGAATGAATCATTGACCGCGCTGCTCCAGCTCCGGGCCGGGCTCGACCACGAGACGACAGCGGCCTCGGTCATCGCTCGGGAATCGTCCGAATTCCGGCGGCTGGTCGTGATCGATCGTGGGACCGACGACGGCGTTGCGGTCGGTGATGTGGCTGTAGCTGCCGGAGGAGCGCTTGCGGGTCGGGTCGTCGACGTCGGTTCCAGCAGCGCCACGGTCGTGCTCCTGACGGACGGCGAATCGACGGTGATCGGGCAGCTGGTGTCGAATGCCGCGACGGGCGAGGTCGCCGGTGAGCTCG
>SPCO01000118.1 GCA_004525275.1 Thermomicrobiales bacterium
TGAGCGCGGCCCGCTAGAACAACCCGACGATATTCCCGTCGGCGTCGATATCGATCCGTTCGCCACCGGGGCGTGACGGCAGCCCGGGCATCGTTCGCATCTCGCCACATAGCGGCGTGACAAATCCGGCACCGGCCGAGAGCCGAACCTCGCGGATCGGGACCGTGAAGCCGGTCGGGCGGTTCTTGAGCGCGCCGTCGTGACTCAACGAGTACTGCGACTTGGCCATGCAGATCGGGAGCTGGCCGTAACCGAGATCCTCGAACTGCTTGAGCGACTTGCGAGCGGCCGGCAGGAACTCGACGCCGTCGGCGCCGTAGACCCGGGTGGCGATCGTCACGATCTTCTCGGCAAGCGGCATCTCGTCCGGGTAGAGCAGTTGAAATTGAGCCGAACCGTCATTGGCCGCGGCCCAGACGGCCTCCGCCAACTCGGTCGCGCCCGCGCCGCCGTCCGCAAAGTGGGTGGCGACAACGGCGTCACGGGCGCCGGCGGCCAGGGCGACTTCGCGGATCGCCTCGACCTCGGCCGGCGTGTCGGTCGGGAAGGCGTTGATCGCAACGACGGCCGGGATACCGAACATCGTCACGTTTTCGATCTGCTTGGCCAGGTTCTGGCCGCCGAGTCGGGTCGCCTCCACGTTCTCCTCGAGGAGCGCCGGATCGAGCGGCTTGCCGGCCACGATCTTGCCGACGCCTCCGTGCATCTTGAGCGCCCGGACCGTGGCGACCACCACGGCCGCATCCGGCGCCAGCCCGGACGCCCGGCACTTGATGTCGAAGAACTTCTCGGCCCCCATGTCGGCACCGAAGCCGGCCTCCGTGCACACGATCTCGTTGGTCACCAGGGCCAGCCGGTCGGCGATGATCGAGTTGTTGCCATGCGCGATGTTCCCGAATGGTCCGCAGTGGACGAAGGCCGGCCCACCCTCCAGGGTCTGGAGGAGGTTCGGCTTGATCGCATCGCGCAGCAGCACGGTCATGGAACCGGCGACCCCCAGGTCCTCGGCGGTGACCGCAGTGCCATCGGTCCGTGTGGCCAGGACGATCCGCGCGAGCCGGGCCCGAAGGTCGAACAGATCCGTGGCAAGTGCCAGGACCGCCATCACCTCGGAGGCGACCGTGATGACGAACTCGGTCTCGCGTGGGACGCCATCCGCCCGTCCACCGAGCCCGATGACCACGTGGCGCAAGGCTCGGTCACTGATATCCATGACCCGAGGCCAGAGGACGCCGTGGGGATCGATGCCCAGCGGGTTCTTGTGATGCAGGCTGTTGTCGAGAAAAGCTGCCGCCAGGTTGTGGGCGGCCCCGATCGCGTGGACATCGCCTGTCAGATGAAGGTTGAAATCCTCCATCGGGATGACCTGGCTGTAGCCACCGCCCGCGGCGCCACCCTTGATCCCGAACACCGGGCCAAGCGACGGTTGGCGGATGTTGACCGATGCCTTGTGGCCCAGTCTATTGAGACCCTGGGCCAGCCCGACCGTCGTCGTCGACTTGCCCTCTCCCAGCGGAGTCGGCGTGATCGCGGTAACCACAACGTACTTGCCGCGCGGGCGATCGGCCTCGAGGCGCGTGATCGCGTCGAGGGTGACCTTGGCCTTGGTCGGGCCGTACAACTCCAGCTCGCTGTCCTCGATGCCGAGGTCGCGGGCGATGTCGATGATCGGGCGCGGCGTGACGGCTCGAGCGATCTCAAGATCGGATGGGAAGCTCATCGGTCTCCTTGAAGTGCGGCAGTCGGTTCAAGCTTGGTTGCGGCGATCCGGCGGTCGGTGGCCTGGCGCTCCGCGGCTCGGACCAGGTGAGTGAGCAGGAGGGCATTCGTGAGCGGTCCGACGCCGCCCGGGACCGGCGTGATCGCCGATGCGACCTCGACGGCCGAGCCAAAGTCCACATCGCCGACGATCCGGCCATCGACGACGTTGATGCCGACATCGACAACGACCGCGCCTGGCTTCAGGTCCGCGCCCCGGACCAGACCAGGATGTCCGGCCGCAACGATCACGATGTCCGCGCGCCGGATCTGGGCGGCGAGGTCGCGCGTGCGCGAGTGGCAGACGGTGACCGTCGCATCCTCACGGACGAGCAGGAACGCCGCGGGCATGCCGACGACCGCGGATCGACCGATGACCACGGCGTCGCGACCGGCGATCTCGATCCCGGAACGGCGCAGGATCTCCACCGCGGCATGGGCGGTAGCCGGGAGGAACCCGTCGTAGCCGAGCCGCAACAGACCGGCGTTGAGTGGGTGGATCCCATCGATGTCCTTGGCGGGGTCGATCGCATCGACGACCTCGCGCAGCCGGATCGTGGGCGGCAGGGGCATCTGGACGATGACGCCGTCGACCGTCGGATCTGCGTTGAGCTGGCGGATCGCGCTGACGACGGTGCGCTCCGTGGCCTCACCTTCCAGCTCGACGAACTCGGCCTTGATCCCGACCTTCGCGCAGCCGCGCAGGATGCGCTCGAGGTAGACGGTCGATGGAGCGTCGCGACCAACGATGACGACAGCCAGACCGGGTGGTCGGCCGTTGGTGTTCTTGAATGAGATGACATCCTCGGCGACGGCCGCCCGGATCTCATCGGCGATGGGCGCGCCCTCGAGGAGTCGGGCGCTCGGGTTCGCCATCGATCAGGCGTCGCCCGGAGTGGCGCCGGTCGCGTCTGATCCGTCGGTGGCGTCCGTCGTGGTGGCGTCCTGCTCGGCGAGCCCGTCGGACCAGTCAGGCGCGGGGATCGGATCACGCGGCATGCCGCTGCCAACGGCTTCGTGTGTCTCTGATGCGACTCGCTCGATGTCGTGGAGGAGCCGGTTGACCCGCTCGAGCATCTCCTGCTCATAGTGCAGATCGCCGATCGAAGGCAGATTGATCTGGACATTCGCCGCCGCGCCGCGCGCCGCTGCCTCGCCGAGCAGCGCCGCAACATCGAGATCGCTGGATGCGTGGGGGTTGCTCCGCCCGGCCAGCGCCTCTGCGATCCCCACCAGGTCGAGGCAGGCCTCAACGCAGGCGAACGGGACTTCCGTGGCTCCTCGAGCTGCGGCTTGAAGGGCCTCCGTGCGCGCCGCGATCTCCTCCTCCGTCTCACGCGGCAGTTTCATGGCGACCGCATATCGACCATAGGCCGCAGCGTCGTCGTCGGCCAGGGTGAGGAAGCGATCCGCAAGATCGCGCCCAGTCTCGGCCGCCCAGGACAGGAGATCCTCGTGCTGCGCGTACTTGGGCCGACCAAGGGAAAGTCCGGCGACCATCGCCACGAGACCAGCCCCGAGACTGGCGGCTACGGCTGAAGCGCTGCCACCGCCGGGCACTGGGTCTGATGAGGCGAGTCGCTCGATGAACCGGTCGACGCTGATGTCCCGAAAACGCGCGTCTGCTGCTTCCACGTGCCGATTGTACGGTTGCGACCGGGTTGCCGGACCGGACGTTGCGCACCACGGGGACGTCGGGGGACGGGGCGAGCACGGTACCGGCGCGCCCGCCCCGAACCCGACGATGGTTCGCGGCCGGGGAGGGAGGGTCCCGATCGCGCGGTCTAGGCTGCCCGGTGTCGCGCCTCGTCCAAGCCGGTCACGGTCCAGCGCCGCGAGCGATGCTGAAACGTCAGGGAGAGGCGGGCGTGCGGCGTATCGACTTCAAAGAGGGTCCGGGGACCGCTGATGACCGGGTAGGCGGCCGCTTCCTCGCGGACAGCCGCGACCTGGGTGATCGGCCAGCGCTGATCGTCCCATGTGATCTCACGGGGCCGACCGCTGAACCAATCTGTACGGACCTGGACCTGGACCGGATCGACTCGGATGAATGCCATGCTAGATGGCTCCTTTCCGGGGGCGCTTGAGTCATGTCGTCCGGGGCACTCGTTCGACAGAACGTCTGTTCGGTTATGACTGGAGACTAGACCGAACAAGTGTTCGATGTCAAGCCTCGTCTGGTGGAATCTCGTCGACCTCCGTGTCAGCTTGTGTGTCACGGCCGGGCTGATCCGCCGGCGGCTCATCGGAGTCGACGGGCACGCCTCGCGACCGTCGGTCCAACGGGTTTCGAGGATCGCGTTCGAACGGCGCCGGCAATCCGGCACCCAGCAGCCGTCCCCGGGTGACGGTCCCCTCCCCATATCGCCGTCGCAGCGAGTCGGCCGCCTCGACAGCTCGCCGATGGCGTGGTTCCGTGGCGTCGAAGAGCGAGAGTTGCTCCCGTTCGCCCAGGTTCGACGCCGTGACGCCCAGCAACCGGACCCGCATCCCGCGCACCTCCGGGCGGGCCAATGCCAGCGCGGTCGAATAGATCGGGTCGGTCAGGTCCGTCGGCTCGGTGAGCGTCCGCTGACGGGTGATCGTCCGAAAGCTGTCGTCGCGGATCTTGACCGTCACGGTTCCCGCCCGAACCCCGGCCGGACGCAACCGCCCCGCGACACCCTCGGCCATCCCCAGGAGGGTCCGCTCGATGACCTCCATGTCGCTCGTATCGACATCGAAGGTGTGCTCGTGACCGACCGACTTCGCCGGATCGCCATCGTGGACCGGGTCGGGGTCCAGACCGCGCGCCCGCTCCACCAGCGATGCCCCGTGCTTGCCGAACCGCCGCACGACGAGATCCGGCGGGAGCGCGGCAAGGTCGCCGATCGTGCGCACCGAGTACTCGGCGAGGGCCGCCGCCGTCTTTTCGCCGACGCCCCACAGACGGCCGATCGGGAGCGGGCCGAGAAACGCAGCCTCCTCCCCCCAGGAAACGACCACGAGACCATCCGGCTTACGCAGGTCCGAGGCGATCTTGGCCACGAGCTTGGTCCCCGCCACTCCGACGGACGCCGTCAACCCGACCTCCTCCCGAACCTCGGTCTTGATCCGCCGCGCGATCGTCGGCCCGTCGCCGAAGAGCGCGGCCGAAGCGCTGACATCGAGGAACGCCTCGTCGATCGAGATCGGTTCGACCAGCGGCGTGAACCGGCGCAGGATGGCCATGACATCGCGGCTGGCTTGCTGATATCGACGACCATCGACCGGCAGGAATACCGCGTCAGGACAGCGTCGATAGGCCTCGCGCAGCGACATGGCCGAGTGGATCCCGAATCGGCGCGCCTCGTAACTGGCGGCCGAGACCACTCCGCGCGCGTCCTCGCTCCCCGCCCCACCAACGACGACCGGGCGGCCGCGCAGCTCGGGCCGGTCGCGCTGCTCGACGGCCGCGAAGAAGGCATCGAGGTCGACGTGGAGGATCGTCCGGTTCGTCACGTCGTAACGCTAAGCCACCTAGGCCACGTAGTCGCCCATCAAAAAGGATTGGAGCAGGAGGGCCAGGAACAAGGTCGACGTGATCGCCCACGCCAAGCGAGCTTGACGCCACGGGATGAGGGCGACAACGACGAAGACCGGGAAGATCACGAGCAGGTAACGGTTGGTCGAGGTCAGCGGGATCGGCTGGATCCGGGTCGCAATCAGGATGAGCTGGGGGAA
>SPCO01000047.1 GCA_004525275.1 Thermomicrobiales bacterium
CCCCTTGGGGGTACCACTGCTGCTACCATCGGCCGCGATGGAGATCATGGGCGTCCAGATCCGGACGATCATCAACGACAACACGGCTGCACGCTGCGATGGCTGTCTTCAGGTCATCGATGGGACGCCCTGGCGGGTCAATCTGCTGGACATCGTGGCAGCCGAGTCGCCCGTCGCCTGGACGGAGCGTCCGACCGTCAACCCCGGCCCGTTCGAGTTCCACGGCGATCCGGACTGCGTCCGGCGCTGGATGGCGGACAAGGGCTACCTGTTCTGCCGACGCGGCGAGGTCCGCGAGATCATGCGCCCGGTCTCGATCCCGACCGACCCACCGGTCCTGGGTTTGTGCGATGGGATCCATCGCGACGATCACGAGTTCGTTCCCGCCTGAGGGACCCGGCCGTGACCACGTCTCGGTGCGTTTGACACGTGCTCGCCGGGACGCCTATCCTGCGCCCGGCAGGACGAATCACGAATACCAAGATTCACCTAGATTTCTCCCACGTGTTTCCCGTCGACAGGGCTTGGCCGGGCGACCCACCCCCGCCGCCGGCCTGCCCCGTCGGCACCCTGCACCGAGGCTTCCGTGTCCCACGCCAGACTCGACGCGCCCGCCCAGCCAGCCTGGCTGTCGCTTGGACCCGCCAGCCGACTCGTCGGGGTGGATCCCGACACCTTGCGACGCTGGGCTGACGAGGGCCGGATCGAAACGTTCATCACGCCGGGTGGCCATCGTCGCTTTGAACGGCGGGCGATCGACATCCTGGTGGCGACCCGCCGACCCGGCAGCCGCCCGTTGGCGAGTCTTGGCGCCAGCCCGGAGCGAGTGAACCGGGCGTACCGAAAGCGCTACGCATCGGACACCGGCGGCCATGGTGTGGCAATCGACGACACCGCCGGGCGAGAGCAGTATCGGCAGGACGGTCGACGCCTGGTCGAGGCGCTGGTGGCCCACCTCGACGCGGATGTCGCTGACGAGATCTCGCGCGCTCGGGCTGAGGCAGAGGCGACGGCCCTCGTCGATGACCTGGCTCGGCGCCTGGCGAGCGCCGGCACGAGCCTGACCGAGGCCGTCAGTCTGTTCGTGGCCGCACGTCGACCATTCCTGGACGCCTTGACCGGGCTCGGCCGGCGGCGAGCCCTCGACGCGGCCAGGCTCGCGACGTTGTACGAGGACGCCTCCGGGCTGCTCGATCGCCTGCTGCTGCGCCTCATCGAGACCTTCCAGCTGGCAGCACGCGAGTCATGAACCCGACGGTCGTCCTGCCGGCGCTGACCTCGATCCTCGCCCTCGCCTTCGCGCTGGCGCTGTTCGACCAATGGCGGGAACGACGAGGCGGGTTCCAGCTGATCTGGACGATCGGGATGGTCTTCTATGGGGTCGGGGCCGGTTGCGAAGCGATCGCCGCGGCCAATGGCTGGAACGAGGGGCTGTATCGGGCCTGGTATCTGGCCGGTGCCGTGTGGACCGCGGGCTGGCTTGGCCTGGGGACTGCCTTCCTGCTCGGCCGCACGCGGTTCGGGTACAGCTTTGCGTTGTGCCTGTTCTTCGGAGGATTGTTCACGTTCCTCATCCGCAACAGGCCCGAGTACGAGGGCGCCGGCGCGCTTCCGCTCCTGTACTTCATCGTGGCCGGGATCCTGGCCCTGGCGGTCGCGGTCGAGACCTATTTCGCGAACGATCGCTGGCCATTGTTGGCCGCCACGGCCGTCGTCGGGGCCACCGGTTTGAGCCTGGTGCTCATGGCTACGACGACATTGGCCGCACCCGGTTACGCCACCGACCCGGCGACCGGCGCACCCATCGCGATCCTCTTCCCGCCCTCGTTGCGGCTGCTCACCCCGTTCCTCAATATCACCGGGGCCTTCGCGTTGATCCTGGGCGCGATCTTCTCGACCTACGTATTCATGCCCAAACGCCGGGTGCTCGCCTACTCGCTCGATCCCAACCAACCCGGTGACGAGTTCCTGTTCAATCTGGTCATCGCGCCGGTGGCGATCATGGTGAACCTGGTGGCATCGCTGCCCGGGGCAGCAGGGGCGTTGCTGGCCGGGAGACTCCACAGTCGGGTCCCGGCCACGATCCTCATCGCGGTTGGTGCCTTTGTCGCGACCCTTGGCGATACGCTCAATCGCTTCGGGATGACCGAGTGGTTCCAGGTTGGCAAGTTCCTGGGTGTGCTCTTCCTGTTTGCGGGGTTCCTCGTGTCAGTCGAAGTCTTCCGCCAGTTCCGGGTGCCATTCACCTCCATCCGCCTCTCGCGGACTCGCACCGAATCGCCCGGCGCCGAGGCACTGGCAACCGCAGCCGAGGCGTCGGCCGATGATGCCGCGTCGCCAACGGAGGCGACCGCCTAGGCCGGACTCGAGCCGGCCGCCCTACCATGGGCCTCGAATGTCAACACCTGCTCGCCCAGCCGTCGGCGGGTTCGTCATCGTGCTGGTGGCCGCCTCGCTGTTCGGGATGCTCGGACCGTTGTCCCGATTCGCTTACGACGCGGGGATGGAACCGCTGCCATTCGTCGCCTGGCGCGCCTTGATCGGGTTCGTCGGGACCATCGCGTTCGTCGCGTGGCGGGTCTCACGGGGGCGGGAGCCGCTGATCCGTCTCGCCGATCTCGACCGTGGCGCACGGATCAGCCTGATGGTCGCCGCGATTGCGGCGTTCGGCCTGAACCTGTTCATGTTCATCGCGTTCGACCTGGTGACCGTCGCGCTGGCGTTGCTTGGCTTCTATATCTACCCGGTGATCGTGGCCGTCGCCAACGTCGTTTCCGGCCGCGAGTCGCTTGATGGGGCGCGCATCGTCGCTCTCAGTCTGGCCATCGCGGGCATGGTCGCCGTCGTGGCGTCTCAGCTGGATCCGTCTGCCGGGTTCCGATTCGAAGCGCTGGGCTTCGGACTTGCCCTCGGTGCAGCCGCCTGCCAGGCCGTCTTCATGCTGACTAGCCGAAGTGGCTATGCCAAGGTCCCCGCGTCGCAGGCGATGGTCGTTGTCCTGGGCACGACCGTCGTTGCCAGCCTGCTGATCTCACTCGTCGCCGGATCAGGAGCCGCGCTCGCCTTTCCGCTCAGCGATCCCTCCGTACTGCCACTGCTGCTATTCACCGGGCTCTTCGCCGCTGCGATCCCGTCGGCCCTGTTCCTCGCCGGGATCCGGATCGTCGGCGGGACCCGATCCGGGATCCTCATGTTGTTCGAGCCCGTGGTCGGGGTGGCCCTCGCGGCCGTCCTGCTTGGCGAACGGCTTGCTCCGATCCAGATCGTCGGCGGGCTGGCCATCCTCCTTGCAGCGCTCATCCTTCAACGCTCAGCCGCACCGGGCGGTCGGATCGTGGCCGCGCCGGCCATCGAAGCCGACGAAGCTGCGATCCCATGACCCGGCCGGCGTGCTCGGCCGAAGGCGATGGCCCTTATCCGCCTCCGACGGCTGATCGCCGAAGACATGCCCGTCATCCCCACCTACGACGAGCCGGAATGGGCCCGACGGCTGGATTACGACCGGCCGGTGGCATCGTCGCTGGCTGTCCTCCGGGCCGTTCGAGGCGCGAGCCTCCAATTACTGCAGTCGCTCGATGAAGGCGAATGGGCCCGCTCCGGCACCCTACCGAGTCCGGGCCCTACACGGTCACCGACTGGTTGCGCATCTACACCTCACACAGTCATGACCACGCCGGCCAGATCCTTCGCGCTCGTCGCGGTGAGGACTGACCTCGCCTTCCGGCCGATGACGAACCTCGTCTTCATCCACGGGACCCGCCTGACGGCCTCGATGTGGACCGCCCAGCTCGCCGCTCTGGGCACCGAATTCCAAGCGGTCGCGGTCGATCTGCCGGGCCACGGCGAACGCGCTGATGAGACCTTTACGCTGGATCGCGCGATCGATGTCGTTGGGGAGACCATCGATGGTTTGCCGAGCGGCCGCGCCGTTGTCGTCGGTCTGTCGCTCGGTGGTTATGTCGCGATGGCGCTCGCTGCTACGTCACCGACACGGGTCCAGGGGTTGGTCCTGTCCGGTGCGACGGCCGAGCCGGTGGGCTGGCGGGAACTGTCGCTGCGAGCTGTGGCCAGCCTGATGGATGCCATCGATGGCCCGCGGCTCGATCGGGCCCAGGAGCGCTACTACCGGTCTCGGTACCCGGCGGAGATCGCCGAACCGATCATCGAAGGTGGCTTCTGGATGCGGGGTGGGGCGGAAGCGCTGCGAGCGCTCGCCGGTGAGCGATTCCTGTCGCGCCTGGCGGCCTATCCGGGCCGCACCCAGATCCTCAACGGCGAGTACGACCTCGTCTTTCGGCCGGGTGCGCCGAGGTTCGCGGCGGCAGCCCGCGATGCCAGTCGCGTGCGCCTGCGAGGTGCGACCCATATGGCGAATCTCGACCGACCGGCGGCCTTCAATGCGGCCGTCCGCCGCTTCGCCCGATCATTGACCGAAGGGGCGGGCGTACCAGAGACCGGGGCGGCGAGTGACCACGGCAAGGTGGCAGGATCCCAACCCGGTGGACGGTAAGGCCAGCGGCATGCCGATTCTGGCGTCGGCGGCCGCAGTTCGGCGTCCTCCAGGATCGCCGCTGAGCGTAGTTTCAGGTTCGCTGGTCCGATCGCGGCCTGGCGGTGAGTCAAGCTCGGGTCTGTACCACGCTCGGCCAGCCCGTCAGCGGCACCCGCCCGACCTCTGCCCGGGCCGATTCGGGGCCCGCCGCTATACTGGCGCGACCCGCCCACCCCTAACCGTTGAGGTTCGATGCGCGTCCGTAAAGCTGTCTTCCCGGCCGCGGGCTGGGGAACCCGCTTCCTGCCCGCCACCAAGGCCCAGCCCAAGGAGATGCTCCCGCTGGTCGACAAGCCGATCATCCAGTACGCGGTCGAGGAGGCCGTGGCGGCTGGCATCGAGCAGGTCATCATCGTCACCTCCAGCCAGAAGCGCGCGATCGAGGACCATTTCGACCTGTCCTACGAACTCGAGCATCTGCTCGAGGAGAAGGGCGACATCGAGATGCTCCGCCAGGTCCGGGGGATCAGCGATCTGGCCCAGGTGGCGTACGTGCGCCAGAAGGAACAGCTCGGTCTCGGGCATGCGGTGCTGATGGCCAAGGACCTGATCGGGCACGAGCCCTTCGCAGTGATCCTGCCCGACGACGTCGTCATCGCCGACCGGCCGTGTATCGGTCAGCTCATCCACGCCTACCACCAGACTCATAACTCGGTCGTAGCCGTCATGAACGTCCCACCCGCCGACGTCGGCCGGTACGGCATCATCGCCTCCGAACCATCGGTGGATCCCCTCGATCACGGTCGCCTGCACCGGGTGACCCGGATCGTGGAGAAACCGGAGGTCGGCTCTGCACCGTCGAACCTGGCCGTCATCGGACGCTATGTCCTGACGCCCAAGATCTTCGACAAATTGGAGCAGACCCAGGGCGGTGCCGGTGGCGAGATCCAGCTGACCGACGCGATCGCCGCGCTGATGGAGGAGCAGGAGGTCTTTGGCTACGAGTTCGAGGGCACCCGCTATGACGCCGGCACGGTCATGGGCTGGCTCAAGGCCTCGGTCGAAATCGCGCTGGCCCGTCAGGACCTCGGCACCGAATTCCGGGTCTACCTCCAGGAACTCCAGCTCTGACGGAGCGGCACGTGCGGTACGATGCGGCTCGTGGCCCGCGAAGCGGCAGCCACGATGACCAAGGGTCGAAGGGGATGACTTGGCGGAGATCGGACAGGTCCTGGGTGGTCGCTACCGCCTGATCGAGTTGCTCGGCAGCGGCGGGATGGCCACCATCTACCGGGCCAATGACGCCGGCCTTGGTCGCGATGTGGCGCTCAAGCTGCTTCGACCGGAGTATCTGCGCGACCCGGACTTCTCGGCCCGATTCAGACAGGAAGCGCAGGCTGCCGCCTCACTCAGTCATGCCAACATCGTCGCCGTGTACGACTACGGCGAGGACCCCAGCGGTCCGTTCATCGTGATGGAGCTGGTCGACGGTGAGGACCTGGCGTCGATCCTGAAGCGGAGTGGCGCCCTACCCCCGCGCCAGGCCTCGCGCATCGGCGCCGGCGTTGGTCGCGCCCTGGCCGCCGCTCACGCACGCGGCATCATCCATCGCGATATCAAGCCCGGCAACATCCTCATCGGCGCCGATGGTCAGGTCAAAGTCGCCGACTTCGGCATCGCCCGGGCGATCTCTGAGGCACAGGTCACGCTGCCCGGTACGACCCTCGGGTCGGTCGCCTATTTCAGTCCGGAACAGGCTCGCGGCGAGCCGGCCACGATGGCCTCCGACACGTACAGTCTGGGCATCGTCCTGTACGAGATGCTGACCGGTGTCCGACCGTGGGAAGGCGATAGTGCCGCCTCGGTCGCACTGGCCCGGCTGACCGGCCCGATCCCGGATCCGATGACCGTCCGACCCTCGGTTCCGCCGGATCTGGCACTGATCACCCGGCGCGCCCTGGCCCTCGACTCGCAGGACCGTTGGTCGTCAGCCACCGTCTTCGCAGACGCGCTCGAGGAATCGCTCGCAGCGGGCGCAGCCGGTGCTGACGGGGTCGCTGGTGTTGCCGCCGCCGGAGCTGCTGGGGGTTCCGGCACGAGTCGGGCCGGACTCGCCGGAGCCGCGATCGTCGGAGCCACGGTCGCCTCCGCGACAGCCAATCCGAATGCCGGCGGGATCCCCTATTCGTCGGATGCCTATGTTGGCGCCGATGGCGACCCGGCGCCGGCCAGTCCGCTGCCCCCGGCCGCGCCCGACGAGGACGACACGAGCCCTCTGGTCTGGGTCGCCGGCATCGTCGCCATCGTGCTCCTCGCTGTCATCGCGTTCCTCATCTTCCAGCTCGTCTCCGACGGAGGCCGCTCGCCCGTCGAACAGGTGACGGTCCCGAACTTCGTGGGATTGACCTCCGAGCAGGCCAGCCAGACGGCGACGGCCCTCGGGCTGACCCTCGATCCGACCGCTGATCCCGACTCGGACGCACCCGACGGCACGATCCTGTCCATGGATCCGCCCGCGGGCACGACGGTCGACAAGGGCACGGCCATCAAGGTCACGGTGGCGGCCGCCCCAGGGAATGTGCCCGTGCCGGACCTCAAGTTCCTCGACGACAGCGGGGCACTCCAGGCCATCTCCGATGCCGGTCTGCGTGTCGGGGTGCGGTCGGAGGCGTTCGATCCGCTCGTCCCGGTCGGTCTCGTGGCCGTCCAGAACCCGACGGCCGGGATCGTCGTGGCCAAGGGCACGGCTATCGACTACGTCGTCTCCAAGGGCCCGGAACCGACTCCGACGCCTACACCGACGCCTACACCGACCGCCGAACCCACGCCGACGCCGGAGCCAACCCCCGAGCCAACGCCGGTACCAACCCCCGAACCGACGCCAGAACCAACGCCGGAGCCAACGCCGGAGCCAACGCCGACCCTGGCTCCCTGAGCCGGGCGGTTCAGGCCGTCGGCTCCCCGCCCGGGCGCACCCGTCGGATCTCGACCCCGGCATAGTCGATCGGCCCGCCGAGCTTGACCTCAGGCTTGCGGACCCTGACGGTGACGCCGGCGACGTCGAAGCCTGCCAGGACCTCCCGAGCGATCGTCTCGGCGAGCGCCTCCAGCAGTCGGAGCGACCTCGATTCGACGACCTCTCGAACGAGCTCGTAGACCCTGGCGTAGTCGATCGACTGCTCTAGGTCATCGTTGACGCCGGCGCGCTGCAGGTCGAGGACGAGCTCGACATCGATCTCGAAGGGTTGCCGGGCGAGTAGCTCGTCGTCGTAGTAGCCGTGAAGACCCAGGAAGCGCATGTTCGAAAGGACGATCCGGTCACTCATGACGCCCGCACGATCGCGTCGGTCATGCGCGCCGCCCGGACATTGGCCGTGACATCGTGGACGCGGACGAGGTCGACGCCCGCCGCGATCCCGAGGGCGGTCGTCGCCAGGGTGGCCTCCAGCCGGTCGGCGGCGGGCAGGTCAAGCACGAGTCCAAGGGTCGACTTGCGACTCGTCCCGAGCAAGATCGGCCGACCCAGCAAGCGCAATGACGCAAGCTCGCGCAGCAGCTCCAGATTGTGGTCGGACGTCTTGCCGAACCCGAACCCTGGGTCGATGATCAGATCGTCCCAACCGACACCGAGCTTGAGCGCACGCTCGATGGCATGCTCGAGATCAGCGATCACTTCCGGGATGAACGAGGTGTATCGGGCCTCGGCCCGGTTGTGCATGATGAGCAGCGGGACGCCGTGATCGGCCGCAAGACGGGCCATCGAATCATCGGCACCGACGCCCCACACATCGTTGATGAGGTCGGCGCCAGCGGCCAGGGCCGCCTCGGCTACGACCACTTTGGTCGTATCGATGCTCAGCGGGGTACCCGGGAGGGCGGCCCGGAGCGCGGCCACGATGGGCACGACCCGCGCTCGCTCCTCGTTGGCATCCACCGGTTCATGACCGGGCCTCGTTGACTCGCCGCCGACATCCAGGATATCGGCACCCTCGGCGACCATTCGGAGACCCGTCGCGAGCGCGGCCTCGATCGGCTCCGCGGACCCGGCCAGAAGGCCGTCATTCGAGAACGAATCGGGCGTGACGTTGATGATCCCCATCACGAATGTGCGCTCGCCCCAGGCGAACGTTGACGGGCCGATCCGGGTGGGAGTGATCATGGTTGCTCGCCCACAAGATACCCGCGGATCATCCCGACGAGATAGAGCGAACCGGCGACCACGACGGGGCCGGGCCGCTCGAGGGCTCGCTCGATGGCCACCGTCGGATCGGACTCGGCGATCGCC
>SPCO01000124.1 GCA_004525275.1 Thermomicrobiales bacterium
AGCCCGACCGATGCGTAGAGGGCGTTGGAGATCGGCTGTGCACTGTCGACCGCGACGGCCTGGGCCATCGATGGATCGCCCGGCCCGACCCGGGCGAGCAACCGGCGACCGAGCCCGGCGCCCTGGAACTCTGGCAAGACGAAGAGCATGGACAAGTACCACAGGTGTTCGCGGACATACGCTGCCGCGAACCCGACGATCCGCTCGCCGTTGCCCTCGCCATCCGGGATCACGGCTGCCAGGAACCGCCCGGGGTCGGTCGCTTGAAGATGGCCGTACAGACGGACGACCGACTGGGTTTCGGGCGGGATCTCGGGCTGCCCGAGGCGGGTGATGTAATCGTTGATCGAGTTTCGCCAGATCGCGGCACAGGCCGTCAGTTCGTCAGCGCCGACCGGCCTGATGGACACCTGGTCCAGGGCGCCGACCGGCCGGACGCCGGGACTCACTTGGCGACCGTCTCCTCGCCGATCCCGCGTTCCAATTCGGCCTGCATGAAGGCGTCGAGATCGCCGTCGAGGACCGCACTCGTATTGCCGGTCTCGTAGTTCGTGCGCAGGTCCTTGACCATCTGATACGGATGCAGGACGTAGCTTCGGATCTGGTTGCCCCAGCCGGCCTCCACGTGCTCGCCCTTGAGCTGGCGGACCGCCTCCTCTTTCTCCTCGAGCGCACGTTCGAGGAGCCGCGCCTTGAGCACCTTGATGGCCATCTCCTTGTTCTGGGTCTGGCTGCGTTCGTTCTGGCTCTGGGCCACGATCCCGGTCTTGAGATCGGTCAGGCGGACCGCGGAGTCGGTCTTGTTGACATGTTGCCCGCCGGCCCCCTGCGAGCGATAGGTGTCCACCCGGATATGGTCCCAGTCAAGTTCGATCTCGACGTCGTCATCTGCCTCAGGCAGGACCTCCACCAGAGCGAATGTCGTCTGTCGTCTGTTCTGCGAGTCGAATGGACTGATCCGGACGAGCCGGTGGACGCCGCGTTCGGCTCGCAGCCAGCCGTAGGCTCGTCGGCCGTTGACCGCCACGGTCGCGCTCTTGAGTCCGGCCTGCTCGCCTTCCTGTTGGTCGAGGATCTCGGTCGGGAAGCGGTGACGCTCGGCCCAGCGCAGGTACATCCGCAGGAGCATCTCGGTCCAGTCCGTGGCCTCGGTCCCACCGGCTCCGGCGCTGATCGACAGGAGCGCGGGACGCTCGTCATAGTCACCCGAGAAGAGCAACGCCGTCCGCTCTCGGCGGAAGTCTTCCTCGAGGGTGGCAGCATCGCGCTCGAGTTCGGCTTCCAGCTCGGCATCGGGCGCTTCATAGAGGAGTTCGACCGCGGCGAGTAGATCGTCGGAGCGAACGAGAAGCTCGCGCCAGACCTCGAGCTCAGAGCGCAGGCCGTCAGCCTCACGGAGCACTTTCTGGGCAGCCCGTCCGTCGTCCCAGAAGCCAGGTTCCTGGGTCAGCGCCTCGATCGATCCGACGCGCTCTCCTTTGGTCTCGAGGTCAAAGATGCCCCGAGGTCGACCGGATCCGTTCAGCCAGGTCGCGGATGGCGGCGGCCTCCACCTAGTTCCGGGCCTGAAGATCCTGGAGCAGGATCGGGCGCAGCTCGATGAGCCGCAACGCCGTCTTGCTACGGGCGACGACGGGGTTCACACACGGGCAGTAGCCGTTGTGCGGACAGACGCCACAATTGCCATCGCAATCGAGAGCCGCGGCATAACTGCACGATCGGCAGTCACGCTCGCAGGCGATCAGATCGACGAACGATGCTTCCTCAGCCTGCTTCACGGGCTCCCTCTCAGTGTGCTGGGCAAGGCGACGGGGGGCGCGAGATCCGATGGAGGACCCTGGGGAGGTCCGATATCGGCGGGTTTTGGCACAGTATACGGGGCCAAACCCCTATCGCCAAGAGGGAAATCCGTTTTGTGTCGCGATGAACCGTCTGACGAACCAGCTCCGTTATGCGACCGGTTCAGCGGCCGTGGCACTTCTTGTATTTGGCTCCCGAATCGCACCAGCACGGGTCGTTTCGCCCGATCCGTTGACCACTCGGCGTATAGCCAGGCTTGGGGCCGGACGGCGTGAGTCCGGCGCTGCTGCCGGACCGCGGGGCATCGCCGAGTGATTCCTGCATCGCCCGAACCGGGGGTGCCGGAGATGGCCCGCCGCGCAGGATCGCCGAACCGCCCACAGCGGCGGCGGCAGCGACCGGGACGCCCGACGAGACCCCGGCCGCGACGGCGCCCGCTGCACCGTTCGCCCCGCTGCCGTCGGCGGAGGTCACGATCTGCTGGATGGGTGTCACGGGCGCCGGGTTTCGGGTGACCGTCACCCGGAAGATCGATGATGCGACTCCGTGTCGGATGAGGGCACTCAGTTCGTCGTAGAGCTGGAAGGCCTCGCGCTTGAATTCGTTGAGCGGGTCCTGTTGGGCATACCCGCGCAGGCCGATCCCCCGGCGCATGTCATCAAGCTCGGTGAGGTGCTCGACCCAGAGCGAATCGATGGTCCTGATGAGGATCAGCCGTTCGACGCTCTTCCAATCGGCCTCACCGACCTCGGCAGCCCTCGCCGCCAGACGCGCATCGGCGAGATCGCGCACGTGGGTCGAGATCGCCTCGCGACTGCGTAGTTCCCACAGCTCGTCCGCCGACGTCCCGTCGCCGTCCAGGCCCATCGAATGGAGCGCGGCCGTCAGACCCTCGAGGTTCCACTCGGTCGGGTCCTCACCGACGAGATGGCTGTCCACCAGGACATCGACTTCATCGTCGAGGAAGGACTGGACCGTTTCGGTTAGGTCCTCGTTGTGCAGGACCTTGTCGCGTTCCGCGTAGATCGTCTCGCGCTGCTTGTTGATGACATCGTCGTACTCGACGACCCGCTTGCGCTGATCGAAGTTGAAGCCCTCGACCCGACTTTGGGCGGATTCGATGGTCTTGGACACCAGACGCGATTCGATTGCCACGTCGTCATCGAGGCCGAGCCGTTCCATCAGCCCCGTGACCCGCTCGCTGGCAAAGCGCTTCATGAGATCGTCTTCGAGGGACAGGTAGAAACGGGATGAACCCGGGTCGCCCTGGCGACCAGCGCGACCTCGCAGCTGGTTGTCGATCCGTCGCGAATCGTGGCGCTCCGTGCCGATGATGTGCAGCCCGCCGGCGCCCACGACCTTCTCGTGGTCGGCCTCGGTGATGGCCTTCGCCTCGGCCAGGGCCGCCTCGTAGACCTCTGGTTCCACCTCGGCTGGGTTGAGACCCTGCCGATGAAGCGCCTCGGAGGCGAGGCCGGCCGGGTTGCCGCCGAGCAGGATGTCCGTACCGCGACCGGCCATGTTGGTCGCGATCGTGACCGCGCCGGAACGGCCGGCCTGGGCCACGATCCCCGACTCCTTCTCGTGGAATTTGGCATTGAGGACTTCGTGCTTGATGCCCCGGCGCTTGAGCATCGTTGCGAGCACCTCGGATTTTTCGACCGTGACCGTGCCGACGAGGACCGGACGACCGTCCTCCTGCATCTCCACGATCTCCTCGATCAAGGCGTTGAACTTGGCCGGCTCATCGCGGTAGACGAGGTCCGGCTCATCGTCGCGGATCATCTCCCGGTGGGTCGGGATGCCGACGACTTCGAGCTTGTAGATCTTGAACAGCTCTTCTGCCTCGGTCATCGCCGTCCCGGTCATCCCGGACAGCTTGTCGTATAGGCGGAAGTAGTTCTGGAAGGTGATCGTCGCGAGGGTCACGCTCTCGCGCTGGACGCGCAGCCCTTCCTTGGCTTCGATCGCCTGGTGCAGCCCCTCGCTCCAGCGCCGACCGGGCATCTGGCGGCCGGTGAACTCGTCGACGATGACGATCTCTCCGTCTTTTACGATGTAGTCGCGGTCGCGTTTGTAGAGGGCCTCGGCCCGGAGCGCCTGTTCGAAGTGGCGGGCGAGACGTGGGTCGGTGTCGTACAGGTTGTCGACCTTGAGCCAGCCTTCGACCTTCTCGATCCCCTCCTCGGTCGGGGAGACCGCCTTGTCCTTGAGATCGATGAAGTAATCGCCGCCCTCTACGTCCCCCTCCGGACGGCCCTTCATGCGGGGCATGAGTCGAGCGAATGTGAAGTACAGGTCGGCCGATTCCTCAGCCTGGCCGCTGATGATGAGCGGCGTGCGTGCTTCATCGATGAGGATGTTGTCGACTTCGTCGATGATCGCGAAGCTGCGCTCACGCTGGACCCGTTGATCGAGCTCCAGGACCATGTTGTCGCGCAGATAGTCGAACCCGAACTCATTGTTCGTGCCATAGGTGATATCGGCGGCATACGCCTCGTTGCGCGTCACCGGGCGCAGGTGGAGCAGTCGCTCGTCCGTCGTCGGATAGCCGGGTTCGAAGAGATACGACGCCTCGTGGGTGATCATCCCGACGCTCACGCCGAGAAAATGGAACACCGGCCCCATCCACTGCGGGTCGCGCCGGGCCAGGTAGTCGTTGACGGTCACGACATGGACGCCGCGACCGGTCAGGGCGTTGGCGATGGCCGCCAGGGGCGCGACGAGGGTCTTGCCTTCGCCCGTTCGCATCTCCGCGACCTTGCCTTCGTGAAGGACGGCCGCCCCGATGAGCTGAACGTCGAAATGGCGCATCCCGAGCGTCCGCTTCATCGCCTCGCGGGTCATCGCAAAGCTTTCAGGGAGGACGTCGTTGAGCGCTTTCTGCAGGCGCTCGTTCTCGCGCTTGCGCCGGTCGGCCTTCAGCTCCCGGCGGCGCTCGAGCTCGGGGTGATGGAGCTCGTCCTCGGACGCCTCGTCGGGTTCAGCCGCCTCACCGATCTCGACCCGCAGCTCCGCGAACCGGGCCCGGATCTGCTCTTCGGACAGGGCTTCGAACTCGGCTTCGAGGGCGTTGGTGTCATCGACCAGTGGCTGGAGGCGTCGAACCTCGCGATCATTCGAGTCGACGAATCGGTTCAGAAAGCGCATAGCCGATGAAGTATAGGTGAGGTCGGGTCAGAGGCCCGGCGTGGCGCACGCGGAGTGACGACCGCCCGCCCACCATCAGGTGCCCGTGGCCCCGGGTCGCCGTTACCGGGTCGTGCTCACCTGGCGGGATCGTCATCGGTGGACCCGTATGTCCGGTATCTGCCCGGATCGGGGCCGAACAGGCCTCCGATCCGCCGCCAGCCGACGACATCGACGCTTGGGTGCGCCCACCTCGCCCGCTTCTGGGCCTTGACGTCGGCCGTAGCAGTCCTCCGATGAAAGAACAGCCGCGCACGACTGCGTTCGTTTGCCGGAGTCGGCCGAAGGTGTTGCACGCCGTCACGGCTCTACCA
>SPCO01000042.1 GCA_004525275.1 Thermomicrobiales bacterium
GACGATGTCGCGCCCGGTGAGTGGTACATGGTCGCGTTCCGCTCACGGCGCCGAGCCGACGCCGACGAGGATCGACTAGGCACGTACGACGATTGGGCCCACGCCGAGGCGATGGGGGCACCTGGGTTCGTGCATTACTTCAAGGGTCCGACCTGTCCGGATGGCCGATCCATGTCGTTCTGTCTGTGGGACAGCCGAGCCGAGGCCAGGGCGGCAGCCGGTCGCCCCGCGCACAGGGAGGCGGTCTCGGTGACCCACGAGGCGTACGCGGAGTATTCACTCGAGTTCCATCGAGTCACGAAGCGTGCTGATGGCGCGTTCGCCCTCGAGCCCTATGACGCGCCGCCGCGTCTCCCGCAAGTCGAACCGTATCCGGCGACCGCCTACGCTCCTGAGCTCGCCACTTCCTGATCGCGGATCGGGTCATCGCGGCGCGATGACCCCACCCTGCTATCGTGCGGACGATGGCCATCGAGACACGGCCCCCCGAAGGACGCGGGTCGACCCTGGAGCCAGGGCCGATCGTCGTGTCGTGGCTGGGACGGGTGGAGTACCGGGCCGGCCTGGCCCTCCAGAAGCGACTCGTGGACGAGCGCGCGGCGGGCGTCATCGCCGACCAGCTGCTTCTCCTGGAGCACCCGCCCGTCCTGACCCTCGGCCGGACGGCGGATCCGGGCCACGTCGTGGCTGACCCGGCGACGCTCGAGGCGCGGGGTATCGAGGTCGTACGGGTCGAGCGAGGCGGCGAGGTGACCTACCACGGCCCCGGCCAACTGGTCGCCTATCCGATCATCGCCCTCAGCTCGCGCGGCCTGATGGTTCGACCCTTGGTCCGTGCCCTCGAAGCGGCCCTGGTCACGACCTGCGCGGCGTATGGCGTCTCGGCCGCCCGACGGGACGGCAATCCCGGTTGCTGGTGCGCGCCCGACGGTCCCACCCCGCGCAAGATCGGAGCCCTCGGTCTGCGCATCGAGCGCGGGATCAGCTATCACGGGATCGCGTTGAACGTGACCGTCGACCTGGCCGACTTCGACCTGATCGACCCATGCGGCATGCCCGACGTGGTCTCGACGTCCATCGCTCGCGAACTGGGCGAGCCGATCGGCGAGCCGACGAACTTGTCCGTCGAACAGGCCGGGCAGTTCTTCGCGGACGCCCTCGTTGCCGAGATCGGCGCGCGAAAACAGGATCGCTGACCGAGATGGCCGCCGGACTCTTCGAACTGCGCAAGGACCCGATCACGGGCTGGTGGGTGGCGACGGTGGTCGACCGGGCGTTTCATCGTGACCGCTTCGCCCGCGCGGCCGAGCCGGTCGACGATCAGCTCTTCGGTTGCGCCAACTGCTCGACACCGAGTGGCGACGGGATCCGGGTCCGAATGCTCAAGGATTTTGCCTTCCATGTCGTGGGCACGGGCGACGATGCTCGCGAACTCGATCGGGGTCTCGGCCAGGTTGCCCTGGCTCAAGCTCGTGCGACGGGCAGTTGGCGAACGATCGTGGCGCCACCGGAAGAACATCGAGCCCTGCACGCTGTCGGAAACGCGATGATCGAAGAGCTGGTCGGGACCGCGCGGGATACGCTCGCCGCGTCTCGGGCGACGGCCCAGACCGACTACGTCCAGGTCGTCCAGAACTGGGGTGCCCAGGCCGGTGCCCGAACCAACCACCTGTGCCTCGACCTGTACGACCTGCCTCAGATCCCGCACCGGATCGCCGAGGAATTGGGCGGGGCGGCGCGCTTCGTGATCCGCGAAGGCGAGTGCCCGTTCTGTCGACTCGTTCGTGAGGAATCGCGACGACCGGAGCGACTCGTCTGGGAGGATGAATCGAGCGTCGCCTTTGCTCCGTATGCCTCCCGCTCGCCGTTCGAGATCTGGATCGTCCCGCGTCGTCACGAGGCCGATTTCGGGCGAGCCACGGACCTGGACGTGACGGCGACCGCGGAGGCACTCCGCCAGGTTCTCACCCGACTGGCCGCCAGCCTCGATGGACCTCCATACAACCTCGTCCTGCACACGGCGCCATTGAGCGAACAGGTCGACGCCACCTACCACTGGCATTGGGAGATCCATCCCCGGTTGCGCGAGATCGCTGGGCTCGAACTCGGGACCGGATTGCCGGTCAACCCGGTCTCACCTGAGGATGCCGTCGAGGAGCTGCTGGGGCGGGCGGCCGGCGAGACGGGCGGCACTGCTTGACGCGCGGCGACGGGATCGATCGCGGGCGTCACACGAGCCGCTTGCCCGTCGTCATCAGCCCGACGAGCGCGCGCCGCCCAATGGCCGCACGCCGCGTGAAATCCCGCCCGGAGAACTCGTGGTCGCCGATCCAACCGCTGCCGTGCTACCCGGATATGCCGAGCGTGGGCGCACGCCCGGATCGCGAGCTGCATCCGTGAGCGGGATGTGGGATCACGAGGAAGCCGACGCCTTCATCGAGACGCTGTTTGCCAAGCACCACAACGAGATCTACGCCTACCTCGTACGCATGCTGCGCGAACCGGAACTGGCCGCCGACCTGACCCAGGACGCGTTCGTCAAGGCCTACAAGAACTACGAGACGCTGGAGAAGGCTGAGAACGCGCGCGCGTGGCTGTACCAGATCGCGCATCGGGTGGCCCTCGACGAGATCCGCCGACGGAAGATCATCCGGTTCTTTCCTTGGTCCGGGGAGTCGCGGGGAGCTTCTCCGTCCGCCGAGCACGTGGTCATGGATGCGCACCTGTCCGGCGACATGCAACGGGCGCTGGCCCGGATCCCGGAGCGACAACGGGCCGCCCTCCTGCTCGCGGAGGTCCACGATCTGACCGGGGTCGAGCTGGCGGCCGCGCTTGGTGTCAGCCACGTTGCGGCCCGCGCCCTGTTGACCAGAGCTCGCGAGAGCCTCCGCCAGGCGCTCGCGGCGGAGCAAGCCGCCGAGGCCGAAGCCGAGGCGGCGAAGACGGCTCCATCTCGATCCGCGGAGAACCACCGATGACCCGGGCGCAACGCCTTCGCCGCCGCCGGCCCGACCATTCGGGCGCGACCCACGAGCGCGCCCGAAACCTCTCGGCGGAGCAGCTCGATGGCGTGCTCGAACCAACCGACCTTGCGTGGCTGGATGAACATCTGGCCAGTTGCGAAGCGTGCACCGCGGCCGCCACCGCCTACGAAGCCGATCGGATGGCCCTGCGCGGCCTCCACGAGTTCGAGATGGCGCCCCCGCGCGACCTGTGGGCCCGCACGGCAGCTGCCATCGAGCATGAGGGTCGGGGTCGCCGCGCCGCGACACGGCAGACCGCCGCTCCTCGATCGTTGCGTCCGAAGCCCGCATTGGGTGTGTTGTCGGGAGTGGCGGTCATCGCCGTGGTCGTCGGAGCGAGTGTCATCTCTGGCGGTTGGCTGAATTCGCCGGCCACGGCTCTTGCCCCCGAATCCCCGACACCGCCCCCGGTCGCGGCGGCGAGTCCCGCAGCGACCCCACGCTCGACGCCGATGGCGGTCGGTGCCGGCGACGTTCGTTGGCTCGACACGACCGCGGATGGCGCGCTCGCATTCAATGTCACGGACATCGGCGAGGTCTGCAAGCAGGATCATCAGCCCGATTGCGCTCCGGTCTCGGGCGGGCATTCGACGCATGTCGAGTTGGCCGTCAGACCGAAGTCGATCTCGCAGTCGCCCGTCCGCAACCAGGCGGTCGTGGTCGGTTCCGACGGCTCGGGCAACGATTCCGTCGTCGTCGTTGTCCTTCCGACTTCCGGACCCGCTACGGCCCCGCCGCCCACGGTCGGGCCAGGATCGACTCCGACGGACGTGCCGTCGAATCCCCCGACGGCCAGTCCGACGCCGGGCGGCACCGCCACCTCCGAACCGACGACCGAACCGACGGCGACACCGACCCTGGAACCGACCGAACGGCCGAGTGGGACCCCTGAACCGACCGTCGCCGGGACACTGGCGATCGTGTCCGGGGTGAAGGTCGTCGGCGAGACCGCGTCCTACTCGCCCGACGGCGGATGGTTTGCCTTCACCGCCCGGTCTTCGGACGGAACGACTGGCCCGGATATCTACGTCTGGCGCGCAGGTGACGGAACCGCCCAGGCGATGACGGACGACCACGCCAGTGTGTTCTCATCCTGGTACGACGGTCGCCTGATCGGAAGCCGGGCGCCCGGCCTTGATCTGGCCGACGAGGTCGCCCCGGAGTCCTTCCTGATGGATCAGCGGACTGGCGCATCGGCGCCATTGGTCGCTGCCCTGTGGCGGCCGGTCGTCGGTCCCCATGGTCGTTGGGCTGTGAGCTGGGATGGCACGGTCAAGCTCGGAGCCGACGGCGTCACCCCCGTCCCGGCAGCCGGATCGTTGGTCCTGCACCGGTTCTCGGAGGACGGGGATATCCAGGCGAACGGTGTGTTGGCGACGTTCGCCGACGACGTTGTGGGCGACGTCGATGTCCGCTGGGACGAGACCGGGAACTGGCTTGCCGTGTGGCTTGGGGACGCCAATGATCCCTCGATCGGCCGCTTGAGTCTGTACCGTGTCGATCGGACCAGCGGCGATCTCGATCAGGCGAAGGGCGCGCCGCAAGAGGTGATCGCACAATCCGGTTTCTCCATCGGCAAGGGCCGACTCGCCTGGGCGACACCGCCGGGTCAGGGCGGCGAGGGGAGTCGGGTCCAGATCGTCGCCTGGTCCGACGATGGCGTGGGTGCGGTCGAGAGTGGCCCGGTCGAGGACGTCGTCCTCATCCACTGAGCCCGACTGGCGCGCCGCGACCATGCAGGCGACGCCGATCCGGCGTATCGTCTTGGTCTCGTGCGACCCTCCAGGTTGGTCGTAGGGTCGGTGCTCACCGCGGCCCTCGCCCTGGTCGCGCTACCGGGTCTTGCCGGTTCACGGGCCCCCAGCCCGGCTGAACCCATCCCCGCGAGCGCGTTCCAGTCATTTGACATCCCCGCAGGTGGCTCAAGATCGACCCGTTCGATCGAGCCGCTCGACGCTGCCGACGAGGCGGCCGGTTCGCTCACCGCCACGACCGTCATCGTCGAGCGGGCGATAGCACCTCGGCCCGTCCCGACTGAACGAACCCAAGTGCGCCAACCGGAAACCGATCCAAACTCGGTGCGCAAGCCGCCGCTCTATACGCTGACCGGCTACGCCACCTTTTATGACAGTGGGACGACCGCGATGCGCCTGCCGCGCGGGACGGTCGTGGTCATCTGTGGTGACGGGGGATGCATCCAGCGCGTCGTGACCGACTATGGGCCACAGAAAGAGATCCGGATCGTGGATCTCTACCGGCCTGACTTCTTCAAGATCTGCGGTTGTCCGTCGTTCTCGGGCACGACCAAGGTGACGGTCTCGGTCTACTGATCCCAGCCGCGAGGTTGCGGCTGCGCGCGCTATACTTGGGTCGTCCCTTCAGTCCCGGCCCCGTGAGGCCGCCCGCGAGGCCCAGAGAGGCCGGGAAGGAGCAATGAGCGGCCGACAGATCATGACCGCGGACGAGATCCGCCGGGCGACGATTCGGCTATCCCACGAGATCGTCGAGAAGCAGGCCGGGACCGAAGGCTTGATGCTGATCGGCATCCAACGCCGGGGTGTGCCGCTCGCCCGCCGTATCGCGGCTGCGATCCAGGAGAGCGAGGGAGTCGAGATCCCGGTCGGGGCGCTCGACATCACGTTCTACCGCGACGACCTTTCGATGGTCGCCCAACAGCCGGTCGTCAAGGGCACGGAGCTGCCATCCGGGATCGATGGCCGGACCATCATTCTCGTCGACGACGTCCTGTTCACCGGACGGACGATCCGGGCCGCCATGGATGCCCTCGTCGATTTCGGGCGTCCGCAGGCGATCCGGCTGGCCGTCCTGGTCGATCGCGGACACCGAGAGCTGCCCATTCGGGCGGACCATGTCGGGAAGAACGTCCCGACCTCCCGCGAGGAGCAGGTCCGTGTCTATCTCGAGGAGATCGACGCGGAGGACGGCGTCGAGATCGAGCGACCGCTCGAAGAAGGGGTGGAGTCGATCCCATGACGATCGAAGCAGTGCCGTCGGTCGCGATCCCCGCGGTGGACGCAATCCCGGGCACCAAGCCGGTTCCGTGGCGCCATCGACACTTGCTCGACGTGGCCGGTCTGTCCGCCGCCGATCTCGATCTTGTGATGCGCACGACCGATGCGATGCGCGAGGTTCTCGCTCGACCGATCGCCAAGGTCCCGGCGCTGCGCGGCCGCCAGGTCACGATCCTGTTCTACGAGGCATCGACGCGCACCCGGGTCTCCTTCGAGGTTGCGGCCAAGAACCTGTCGGCCGACGTCGTCAACATCGCGGCGGCGAGCTCGTCGGTCTCAAAGGGTGAATCGCTCGTGGATACCGTGCGCACGATCGAGGCGCTTGGTGCGCACATGCTGGTCATGCGCCACTCCGTCTCCGGGGCTCCGTATCTGGCCGCCGACACGTTCGGCGGGTCGGTCCTCAATGGCGGCGACGGATGGCATGCCCACCCGACCCAGGCACTCCTCGACCTGTACACGATCCGTGAGCGCCTGCCCGGTGGGTCGCTCGAGGGGCGCAAGGTCGTGATCCTCGGCGATCTGCTCCACTCGCGGGTGGCCCGCTCGAATATCTGGACGCTGACGGCGGCCGGAGCCGATCTGTGGCTGTGCGGACCGCCGACCCTGGTCCGCGGTTTCGAGGCGTGGGCGGGGCGAGGGGCGGCCTCGGGTCGGCGGTTCCACGTGACGACCTCGGTCGAGGAGGCCCTCCGCGATGCCGACGTCGTGATGGCCCTCCGGATCCAGCGCGAGCGGATGGCCGCGGGTCTCTTGCCGTCGCTGCGTGAGTACGCGGCGCGCTACGGGCTGACCAGCGAGCGTTTGGCCGTGGCTCGACCGGATGCCATCGTCATGCATCCCGGACCGATGAACGAGGGCGTCGAGATCGCGGCCGATGTCGCAGCCGGGGTCCAGTCCGTGATCACGGACCAGGTGACGAACGGGGTCGCCGTCCGCATGGCGATCCTGTATCTGCTCGCCGGCACGCATGCAGATAGGAGCGGGGCCGCGTGACGACCGGGGGCGGGCCGGATCTCGAGATCAGCCGCGCGTGGCTGGTGGATCCGGCGGCGGGTCGCGAAGGACCCGGCGAGATCGTCGTGCGCGACGGCATCCTGACGGCGGTGACGTGGCTGTCGGGCGCCGACGCGGATGGGATCGGGCCGGAGGGAGTCGTCGTTGCGCCGGGCTTCATCGACCTGCACACCCATCTGCGTGAACCGGGCAACGAAGACGCCGAAACCGTCGCCTCGGGGCTGGCCGCGGCGGCCCACGGCGGCTTCACCACGATCTGTGCGATGCCGAATACGAGTCCGGCGCTCGATGAGCCGAGCGTCTATGTGCGGATCATGGGGGCGGCCGACGCGTCTGGGTCGCCTGTCGAACTGCTCGCTCATGGTGCGGTGACGGTCGGTCGGGCGGGGGAGCAGCTCGCGGCGATGGGTGAGTTGGCCGATGTCGGCGTGGTCGGCTTCTCGGATGATGGATCACCGGTCCGGTCGGCACCGGTCTTTCGCGCGGCGTTGGCCTACGCGGGAGCGTTGGGGCTGCCGATCGTCGAACACGCCGAGGAGTCGTCGCTGACCAAGGATGCCGAGGCCAACGACGGATATGTCGCGACGGTGCTCGGGCTCCGTGGTTGGCCCGTGGCGGCCGAGCTCACCGCTGTCGCGCGCGCGCTGGCCATCCTGGGCGATGTCGTCCTGGACGAGCCGGGCGCACGACTGCACCTGACCCACGTGTCGACCGCCGTCTCACTCGACCTCATTCGGTTGGCTCGTGAGCGGGGTCTGCCGGTCACCTGCGATGTGACCCCGCACCACTTTGCGATGAGTGACGACTGGGTCGCCGGAGCGCGACGGTGGGCCTGGGAGGCCGTGGATGGGACCGGGATCGCGCGGGACCCGTGGGCCGATGGCGCCCTTGTTGCTCCGCCGTACTCCACCTCCGTGCGGGTCAATCCACCGTTGCGCGCCGCGGAGGATGCCGTCGCCTGTCTGACAGCCGTCGCGGACGGCGTCGCCGACGCGATCGCCACCGACCATGCGCCCCACACGGAAGTGGACAAGGCGGTCGAGTTCGGAGCGGCCGCGACCGGGATCAGCGGGCTGGAGACAGCGCTGGGCGTGGCCTTGGCCGCTGTGGATGCCGATCGATTGCCCCTGTTGCGCGCCATCGAGGCGCTGACGGTCGGGCCTGCCCGGGTTCTCGGCGATCGCACCCGGCGGGCCGGGTCCGTCGGGCTCGTGGAAGGCGCCCCCGCCGATCTGGTCGTCTTCGACCGGACCGAGCGATGGACCGTGACCACCGACGCCCTCCTGTCGCGCGGCAAGAATACGCCGCTGCTCGGGATGGATCTGGCCGGGCGTGTGCTGTTGACGATGGCCGCGGGCCGGATCGCCTACGAGGCCCCGGACGCCTGACCTTTCGGGCGACTACGCTGCTACGGTCATGCCCGCCTCGACCCTCAACCCCGACTACGAACGCCGCTCCCTGTGGAGCGCAACGATGCCGACGCTGCCGGATCGGAGCGGACGGGAGCTGCCGGACACGGCTGACGTGGTGGTCATCGGGGGTGGCTACGCAGGGATCAATGCGGCGCGGGAGCTGGCCTCGCGTGGGGTGGCGGTCACTTTGCTCGAGGCGCGGACGCTGGGCTGGGGCGCCTCGACCCGCAACGGCGGGATCGTCCACGCCGGGTACAAGTGGGGCCCGCGTCAACTCGTCAAGCGCTACGGCGAGGCGCGAGGACCGGCGCTCTATCAGGACACCCTCGACGGATACGAGACCGTCAAGCGCCTGATCGGCGAGCTCTCGATCGATTGCGACTTTCGGGAGGTCGGGCAGCTTGAGCTGGCCTTCGCCGCATCGCACGTCCGATTTCTCGAGCAGGAACGAGACAGCCTGGCGGGCGTCGGCGTCGCCTCCCTGCTCGTCCCGCGCGAGCGGATCCGCGAGGAGATCGGATCGGACATCTACCACGGCGCGCTGATCGTGCCGGGCAGCGCCCTCATCCATCCCGGTCGCTATTTCGCCGGGCTCGCCGCCGCCGCCGATCAAGCCGGCGCCGACCTGCACGAAGGCGTTCGCGCCCGGACCATCCGACGACAGCCCGAGGGCCGCTTCGTCATCGAGACCGACCGCGGGGCGATCCTGGCCAATGACGTCTTTGTCGCGACGAATGGCTACACCGACGGGGTGGCGCCGTCACTGCGGCGGCGGGTGATCCCGATCGGGAGCTACATCATCGCCAGCGAGCCGCTGCCCGAGGATCTTGTTGCCGAGATCTCGCCCAGGGGTCGCGCGTTCTTCGATACCAAGAACTTCCTGCATTACTGGCACATCTCGGCCGATCGCCGGATGGTCTTTGGCGGCCGCGCGAGCTTCCTGCCAACTTCGATCGAGCGGACTGCCGAGATCCTCCATCGGGGCCTCCTCGAGGTCCACCCGCAGATGGCCGGCCGACGGATCGACTACGCCTGGGGTGGTAACGTCGGGTTCACCTACGACCGGATGCCCCATGTCGGACGCACCAAGGATGGCGTGACGTACGCGC
>SPCO01000147.1 GCA_004525275.1 Thermomicrobiales bacterium
TCGTCCGACCCTCGGCGCCCATCCAACGGCGTCCTTCGGGATCTCGTCGCGCGCGGATTCGACTGCGTGCCGATCAACCCGGCGGAAGGCGACGTCCTGGGCTTGACCGCCTTCCCGACGCTGACCGAGGCGGTGTCGGCAGGTGGGCCGTTCGATCTCGTGGACGTCTTCCGCAGGTCCGAGTTCTGTGTCCCGCACGCGGTCGAGGCCGTCGCGACCGGCGCTCGTGTTCTGTGGCTCCAACTCGGGGTCGTCAACTGGGATGCTGCCAGGGTCGCCCACGACGGCGGTCTCGAGGTCGTGATGGACCGTTGCACCTCGATCGAGCTGCGCCGGATCAGCGGATGATGAACCCGCCGAAGACGAGCACGACACCCACTACGAGGATCGCTCCGCCGATCTGGGCCTGACGGCGGAGAATGGCCATCGCCACGGATGCCCCGGTCGTCCCCTCGGGCGGATCGTTGCGGACGCCGCCCCGCCACGACTCATAGCGCGCGACATTCTCACCCTGGGTCTTGAGCGCCTGGTATCGGGCCCAGGGTCGCTTGGCCCGCAGATAGCCGACCGCGATCAGGATCACGCCTCCGACCCACAGAGCGATGTTCAGCAGCTCCATCGATCAGCCGTCCTTTGGCGCCTGTTCGGATAGGCGTTCGCGGACGGTCGACTGGACGAGCGCCGCATTGGCCTGACCGCGAGTCGCCTTCATGACCTGCCCGACGATGAACCCGACCGCCTGGGCCTTGCCGGCTCGGTAGTCGGCGACGGCCGCCGGGTTGGCCTCCAGCGCGGCGTCGACGGCCGACTCGAGCTCCGAAGTGTCCGAGATCTGTCTGAAGCCGCGCTCCTCGATGATCGCCCGCGCCGGTGCCCCCGTAATCACGTGCGCGTCGAGGACCTCCCGACCCTGCGCCCGCGAGATCGAATGGGCCTCGACCGCCCCGACGATCGCTCCGAGCTCGGCCGGGATGATCGTTACGGGCTCGGTCGTGGCGTTGCGGATGCGCAGGTACTCCACGATGACCCAGTTCGCGACCGGTTTCGCCAGCAGGGCCGGATCGGCAGCCAGGGTATCTTCGAAGAGGGCCGTCGCGGCCGGGTCGGCGACCAGAACCGCGGCGTCGTACGCACTGAGCCCGAGCGAAGCCTCGTAGCGTGTCCGGCGCGACTCGGGCAACTCGGGGAGCCGGGCCCGGATCTCCGCGATCCACGCTGGGTCCAGGTGGAGTGGCGGGAGGTCCGGCTCCGGGAAGTCCCGGTAGTCGTCCGATGTTTCCTTGACTCGCATCCGATACGTCTCGCCACGCTCCTCGGACCAGCCGCGGGTCTCCTGGAGGAGCGGTTCTCCGGCGTCGAGGATGACGGCCTGTCGCTCGATCTCGAAGGCGATCGCCCGCTCAAGAGCACGGAACGAATTCATGTTCTTGACATCGACCCTCGTCCCGAACGGCTCCGTCCCCGTGGGGCGCAGCGAGACGTTGGCCTCGACTCGGAGCTGGCCGCGCTCCATGTCTGCATCCGAGACGCCGATCGATCGGAGCAGCAGCTGCAGCTCTTCGGCATAGCGCCGGGCCTGCTCGGCCGTCCGGATATCGGGCTCCGTCACGACCTCCATGAGCGGCGTCCCCGACCGGTTGAAGTCGACGAGGCTGACCTTGCGCCCGTTGGCATCCGTCGCGTGGACGAGCTTGGCGGTGTCCTCCTCCAGGTGCGCCCGGGTGATCGCGACCGTGAACGGTCCGTCGGAAGTGTCAAAGGTCAGTCGGCCGAGCGATGCGAGGGGCAGGTCGTATTGGCTGATCTGATAGCCCTTCGGGAGGTCTGGATAGAAGTAGTTCTTGCGATCCCATCGGGTGGCCGCCGGGGCGCTGGCCTCGATCGCCGCGCCCGTGGTCAGGACATACTCGACCGCCTGCCGGTTGATGGTCGGCAGGGCGCCAGGGAGACCCAGACAGACCGGGCAGACATACGTATTCGGCGGCGCGCCGTCGTAGGCCGTGGAGCAGCCACAGAACATCTTGGAGGCCGTCCGCAACTGGCAGTGGACCTCGATCCCGATGACAGCTTCGTAGCGTTCCGCGGCAGTTTCGGGGTGTCCGGTCGCGACCATGGCGCTAGTTTCGCATGCTGGGCGATGCGGGGCCGGAGTCAGGCGCTGCGAACCCGCGCGACGAAGCGACCGATCCGCACCAGCGCCTCCTCCAGGCGCTCGTACGACGTCGCGTAGCACATCCGGACGTGGCCGGCGCCTGAGGGACCGAACGCGCTGCCCGGGACGACGGCGACGTGTTCCTCGTCGAGCAGGCGTTCAGTGAACGCGTCGTCGGTCAGTCCGGTCGAGCCGACCTTTGGGAAGGCGTAGAACGCACCTCTGGGCTCGAACGTATCGAGGCCGAGTGCGTTGAGCCCGTCGACGATGAGTCGTCGTCGTCGGTCGTACTCGAGGCGCATCCGCTCGACGTCAGCCTCGCCCTCGATGATCGCGGCGAGCGCCGCGTCCTGAGCGGTCGTCGGTGCCGACATGATCCCGTACTGATGGACCTTGACCAGGCCCTCGAGGATGTTGGCCGGCGCCGCGACGTAGCCGACTCGCCAGCCGGTCATCGCGTAGGCCTTGGAGAAGCCGCCCATCAGGATCGTCCGCTCGCGCATTCCCGGCAAGGCGCTCATCGCCCGGTGGCGGTACGAGCCGTACGCGAGGCGATCGTAGATCTCATCGCTGTAGACCAGCAGGTCGTGACGGACCGCGATCGCGGCCAACGCGTCCTGGACTTCGACCGGCAGGACGGCGCCGGTCGGGTTGCACGGAAAGCCGAGAAACAGGGCCTTGGTTCGGGGCGTGATGGCCGCCTCGACCGCCGCCGGGTCGAGGGCGAAGTCGTCCTCGAATCGGGTCGCAATGTGACGAACCACCCCGCCGGCGAAGACGATGGCCGGAACGTACGCGACATATGACGGCTCATGGAGGATGACCTCGTCACCCGGGTCGCAGGTGGCTCGCAGGGCAAGATCGACGGCCTCCGACGCGCCGACTGTGATGAGGATCTCGGTCGCGGCGTCGTAGCGAACTCCGTAGCGCGCGTCCAGGTGTCGAGCCAGCGCGCGACGCAGTTCGAGCGTCCCGAAGTTCGAGGTGTAATGCGTGCGACCTTCGCGCAGGCTCTCGACGCCGGCCTCGACGATCACGCGCGGCGTGTCGAAATCAGGCTCCCCGACGCCCAGGCTGATGACATCGTCCATGGTCGCGGCGATATCGAAGAATCGCCGGATCCCGGACGGGGGCACGCTGCGAACCCGCTCGGCCAACGCGCGATCGGCGAGCGGGACGCGAGGGCTCATATCGGTCGTCATGGCTGGCAAGCCTACGCCATCGAGCACCCCACGCGTCCCGCCCGCCACCCGGCGGATCGTCCCGTTCAGGTCGCGGGTGTCGTCACCAGATCGGTCCGACCTGCCTCCACGATGGCCCGGCCGTTCTTCCGGGTACGTCCCGGCCCCACCGGTACGGCATCTTCAGCCCGTGTTCCAGCGCCGTTCGACGGCATCGGGGTCGAAGGTACCGACACCACCGCCGTGCGCTCCGCCCGTTCGCGGATCCCGAGCATCTGACGATGCATCATGACGAAGACGCCAAAGCCCATGAATGGGCCGATGACGCGGAACTTCGAGCCTGCCTCGCCGAAGCGACCCCGGAACCGTTCGATGAGCCGCGTTCGGCCGCCGTCAAGCGGTTCAAGGACGATCGTCCAGCTGGCCGCAAATTCCTCTGGTGTTGACCGGAGGACACTCCCGGTAGCAGCCAGTCCGGTCGGCACGGCCTCGGTGTCGCCCTCGTCGCCGCTGGCACTCTGGATAGCCTCGGTTGCTTCGGCTGCCTGGCTCGCCACGAGAGCGGTGTCGGAGAACAAGGCGAGCGCCCGCCCCTCCTCTACGACCTTGACTGCGAAGCCGGTCGTGGGCGAAGTCGGGATGACGTCACCCACCGTGAGGTTCTGCCACTCCGGCAGGATCCGCTCCTCGCTCTTGCCGCGCATGTCGACCTGGTCGTAGCTATACCAGCCGGCGCGGCCATAGCCCATCTGAACCAGCCATGGCCAGACGGCCTCCGGTGGGGCGCCGATCGTCAGGCCCCGCGTCTCGATGGCATTCGGTTCCTCGACCAGATCGTCGCCCGGGAGCGCCTTGTCCTTCTCCCACGGATCCACGCCCCAGACGCGCGACCAGCGAACGAGTCGGCCGATGGTGATCGCCGCCGCGGTCCCGATGACCGTGCCGGCGATCGCGATGCGCACACGCATAGATCACCTCCGATGGTATCGTGCCGCGGCGCACAGTCGCTGGGGAGAGCTGACCCGCCTGAACCTTCGGGCCCATTGGCCCGGCAGGCGGGTATGGTCCAGACTCAGTGGGCGACGTTGCCCGCGAGGATAGCCATCCGCTCGGCTGGCGTCGACGTCTCTGGATCCGACGCGGCGGTCAGGTCGGTCGGCTCGAGAGCCCGCCACGCCGCATCCCCGGTGATCCCTTCGTAGCCCCGGGCAAGGCCGAGCAGCGCGGCTTCAGACCACGGCGCGCCGATCAGCTGGAGACCGACGGGCAAACCATCGGATAGGCCGCACGGGATCGATACACCCGGCAAGCCGGCCATGTTGACGGGCAACGTGCACGCATCGGAGAGGTACATCGAGACAGGATCTGCCAGGCGATCGCCGAATCTGAAGGCGACCGTCGGCGACGTCGGTGCGACCAGCGCATCGAAGCCCTGCGCCCACAATGCATCAAAGTCGCCCTTGATCA